>CAYWBT010000131.1:0-9097 GCA_964456585.1 uncultured bacterium | reverse complement strand
ATACCCCGTGGACGTGTCGTCGAGCTGTATGGCCCCGAGTCGTCCGGTAAGACCACGCTCGCCCTGAGTATCGTCGCGCAGGCCCAGAAGATGAAAGGCTATGCCGCATATGTCGATGCGGAACATGCCCTAGATCCCGGCTATGCACGCACGATGGGTGTTGATGTGGACAACCTGCTCATCAGCCAGCCGGACTGCGGCGAGGATGCACTCGAAATCGCCGATACCCTGATACGATCCGGTGCACTCGATGTCATTGTCATCGATTCTGTTGCCGCCCTGGTGCCCCGGGCGGAACTCGAGGGAGATATGGGTGATGCACATATTGGCTTGCAGGCACGTCTCATGAGCCAGGCGCTGCGGAAACTCACCGGCCATATTTCACGTTCGAAAACAACGGTGATTTTCATCAACCAAATCCGGATGAAAATCGGGATCATGTTCGGAAATCCGGAAACCACATCCGGAGGCAATGCCTTGAAGTTCTATTCCTCGGTCCGTCTGGACATTCGGCGTGTCGCCACCCTGAAGGATCGAGAGAGCGCCATCGGGACGCGATGCAAGATAAAGGTGGTCAAGAACAAGCTCGCCGCGCCGTTCAAGACCGCCGAATTCGACATCATGTATGACGGTACCGGCATCAGTTCCCAGGGTGATGCACTCGACATCGGTGTTGAACTCGGTCTCGTCGAGAAGTCCGGGACCTGGTTTTCGTACGACAATGAGCGACTCGGACAGGGCCGGGAAAATGTTAAAACCTTCCTGCGGGAAAATCCCGATATCACTGATCGCCTCGTGACCAAAATCAGGGAGAATCTCGGCATCGACAGTCCGAAGGAGGCGAAGAGCGTTAAGGAGGATGGAGCTGATTCATGACATCACGTGAGATACGGGAGCGATTTCTCGATTTTTTCGAGCGGAACGGTCACCGGAGAGTACCAAGTTCACCGGTCATCCCCTGGGGCGATGCGACGCTCATGTTTACGAATGCCGGGATGAACCAGTTTAAGGATGTGTTTCTGGGGAGGGAAAAACGCGATTACGTTCGCGCTACAACGTGCCAGAAGTGCATCCGTGCCGGTGGGAAACACAATGATCTCGACGAAGTGGGACACACCACGCGTCACGGCACGTTTCTCGAGATGCTCGGGAATTTCTCGTTCGGTGATTACTTCAAGGAAGCGGCGATTACGTTTGGCTGGCGGTTCTTGACGGAAGAAATGGATGTCAATCCCGACCTCCTGTATGCCAGTGTATATACGACTGATGATGAAGCCTACGCTATATGGCGTGACGTTATCGGTCTTCCCGAGGAGCGGATACTCCGGTTCGGCAATATCGATGAGGGAGATGAAGAGAACTTCTGGAGCATGGGGCAGGTCGGACCCTGCGGTCCATGCTCTGAGCTGTACATCGACCGCGGATCAGCTTATGGCCCGGACGACCCGTACGAGGCACTGGCAATGGACGCTCCACGGTTTCTCGAACTGTGGAACATGGTGTTCATGCAGTTCAGCCGTGATGAAAACGGGACCATGGAACCGCTTCCCAAGCCTTCGATCGATACCGGCCTCGGCCTTGAACGCATGGCGATGGTCAAGCAGAACAAGGAAAACATATTCGAGACCGATATACTCGGCGGGCTGGTGCAGCGTGTCGAGGAATTTACCGGCGCCACGTACGAAGAAACGACCGGCATATCGTTCAGGGTTGCTGCAGATCATGTTCGCACCCTGACCTTCGCTATCGCCGATGGTGTTATACCATCCAACGAGGGTCGCGGCTACGTGATCCGGCGTGTCCTGCGCCGTGCTTCCCGCTACCTCCGTCAGCTTGATGTCCATGAGCCGATCGTTTATCGCCTGGTCGATGATGTGGTCGATGCCATGAGCGACGCCTACCCGGAACTGGCGGAACGATCAGAATACATCGCGATGGTCATTAAGGGCGAGGAAGAGCGGTTCCTCAAGACCCTCGACCAGGGTGTCGAACTCTTCGACCGCCTCGTTGCCGATGTTGGCGCACGTGGCGAGCGGGTGATTCCCGGTGACGAAGCATTCAAACTCTACGATACCTATGGTTTTCCGCCGGATTTGACCCGTATCATGGCCGAAGAAGAAAAAATGACCATGGACATGGCCGGTTTCGAGCGTGCCATGGAAGTGCAGCGGACACGGGCACGGGAAGCTTCCGCCTTCTCTGCCGCGAAAGACACCGGCGTTGCCTGGGAGTTCCTCTCCGCGGGAAAGGTTGAGGGATCGGTGTTTGTCGGCTATGAGACCGATACCTGCGAGGCGAAACCGCTCCGGTATCGTTTCTCCGACGACGGATCGGTCGAGATCGTGTTCGACAAAACACCATTTTACGCCTATTCCGGCGGGCAGGTCAGCGATGTTGGGATTATTGCGTCCGCCGACCGCGAACCGGTGCTGCGTGTGAAGGATGTGTACGATATTCCCGGTACAGGCAGGGTTCATGTCGGCGAGAGCATCCGGGGCGAGTTCTCCATCGAAAGTCTCGGTAAAGGAGCGATACTCTCCATCGATACGGAGAAACGCCGGGCAACCGAACGAAATCACTCGTCGACTCACCTGCTTCAGGCAGCGCTCCAGCAGATTCTCGGTGAACATGTGCGGCAGTCGGGTTCGTATGTTGATAGCGAACGGTTCCGGTTCGACTTCAATCACTTCTCGGCCATGAAACCGGAAGAAATCGAAGCGGTCGAGGAATTGGTTATCCGTAGCATCATGGCCGATCACCCGGTCGAGGTCAGCGAGAAAACGCTGGAAGAGGCACGTGCGATGGGCGCCATGAGCCTGTTCGAGGAGAAGTACGGTGATGTCGTTCGGGTGGTGAAGATGGGGGATGTTTCCCTCGAACTCTGCGGCGGCACCCATATTGCCAGCACCGGGCAGATTGGTTCGATACGGATCATCTCGGAATCGTCAGTGGCAGCGGGAATACGCCGGATTGAAGCGGTAACCGGTCTTACCGCCTATAAAATGACCCGGAGGGATCGTGATCTCATACAGTCTGCCAGCCAGGCGCTCAATGCAGTGCCGGAAGATGTGCTCGGCAGGATTGAAGCTCTTGCCAGGAAAAACCGTGACATGGAAAAGGAAATCAAGCGGCTCAAGACCGATGGCGCGTTTGGCGGTGGTGTCGATATTCTCTCAACCGCGGTCGAGGTGGATGGCATCAAGGTGGCGTTCGGCAGGATAGAGGCCGATAATCCCGACGAGCTCAAGGTCATGGCTGATTCCATCCGGGCGAAGATTGGCAGCGGTGTCGGTGTTTTGGGGACAGTAATCGAGGGGAAGGTCTCCATTGTTGTTACGGTGACTGACGATCTCATACAGAAGCGTTCGCTCAAGGCGGGTGACATCGTGAAGAAAATCGCCGAACAGGTCGGTGGTTCGGGCGGAGGCAGGCCACATATGGCGATGGCCGGCGGCAAGGACACGGCCAGTCTTGACACCGCGCTGGAATCATCGCCCGCAATAATCAAGCAGTTTCTTGGGGAGTGATATGATATTCACAGGCGAAACATCAGTCTATGACTACCTCATGAAGGTCAGAGAAGAGAAGGGTGCCGGTTTCTTTGTTCTCATGGATCCGGATCGGTTGTCGTCCGGGTTGGTTGTGAAACAGGCGGTGCAGTTTGCAGAAGCGGGAGTCGATGCTTTCCTGATCGGATCGAGCCTCATGATGAACAGCGGCTTCGATGAGTATGTCGAGGCGATCAGCGAGGTGGTCGATATTCCAGTTATTATTTTCCCGGCAGAAGGATCGCATGTAACCGACAGGGCGGATGCAATCTTTTTCCTTTCGCTCCTCTCCGGCCGAAATCCGGACCTCATCATCGGGGAGCAGGTTAAGAGTGCACCGCTCATCAAAAATCTCGGCATCGAAGCAATTTCGACCGCATACCTTCTGGTGGATTCCGGCCGCATCACCTCGGTTGAGTTCATATCGAACACGAAACCCCTTCCCGCCGACAAGCCCGAGATTGCTCTTGCCCACGCCATGGCGGCTGAAATTTTCGGAATGAAGTTTGTGTATCTCGAAGCGGGGAGCGGGGCACTCTCTCCGGTGCCCGATGATATGATCTCTGCGGTATCGGGCGGTGTCGACCTCCCCGTAATCGTCGGCGGCGGAATCAGGAATCCGGAGACGGTGGCACAGAAAGTGGCAGCCGGCGCCTCCTTTATCGTTGTCGGAAACTATCTTGAAAAAAGCGCACATCACCGTGACATCGAAGACTTGATCAACGCCGCCCATACGAAGGTATGAGTATACGGCGGTAGCGGGTGTGATGGCACCTTTCTGATTGAAGTCCATGCGGCTCCGGGAACGTTTTATGGAAACAATAGACGGTGGGAAGGTTCTGGTAACCTCTGGACCCACACGGGCATATATCGATCGAATCAGGTTCGTTTCGAACACCTCGACCGGCGTAATCGGGGCCCGGATCATCGAGACGCTCGTCGGGCGTCACATCCCGGTTGTCCATGTTCGGGGCTACGGCGCTGCGGAACCGGGCGTGGCAGACAGCTCACTCCTCGAATCGATTGAAGTGGTAACCGTTGATGACCTGGTGGAAACCATGGAGCAGGTTGCGGTACAGGGCGAGGTGAGAGCGGTTGTCCATGCGATGGCTGTACTCGATTACGTGCCGGAATCGAGGATGCAGGGGAAAATACCATCCGGGCAGGATTCCTGGACCATCAGGCTGATACGGACGCCGAAAGTTATTGCGCGGATGCGGGAACTTTTGCCGGAAGCTTTTTTTACCGGATTCAAGCTCGAAGCAGGGGTTACCGAGAAGGAACTGGTCGAACGGGCCGGTTTCCTTCTTGACAGCCACAGGCTGGACTGTGTCGTTGCTAATGATCTTGACCTGGTGAACGATGTCATGCACGAGGCACTTTTCGTGGCGCCGGGAAACACGGTCATTGCGCGTGCACACACGAAGCGTGAAATTGCGGAAATACTCACCGGACTCATTATGGAGCGGCTTGGATGAACGAGGATTATCTAAAATTCTGGGGGGTGACGAAGCCTCCGTTCTCCTTGACTCCTGATCCTGAGATGCTCTACCCCTCGAGCCAGCATGCCGAGTGTCTCATGCGATTGAAGTATGCGATCTTTTCCCACAAGGGCGGTGCGCTTCTCGTATCGGATAATCCGGGCAGCGGGAAGACGTCCATCCTCGCAAAGCTGAAGAAAGATCTCAATGAGTACTACGCGGGACGGGTGAAGGTTGTTTTTATCGATCATCCCACACTCACACCGATAGAGATGATTGGTGAAATCGGACATCAACTCGGCACCGAACTCAACACGACCGAAAAAATACGGGCGCTCAACTCCCTGCGTGACCGTCTCTTTACCTTTTACAACGAAAATGTCAAGATCATCGTGATCGTCGACGAGGGACAGATGCTCAAGGAACGGCTCGATCTCCTCGACGAACTGCGGATACTTCTCAATTTCTGCGTCTCGGATGCCTTCCTGTTGACCTTCATCTTTTCCGGCCAGAAACCGCTTGACGACGTCCTTCGCGGGATTCCGGAATTCTGGCAGCGGCTGCCCGTGCGATTCTTTCTCAAGAACCTCAACTTCAATGACACCCGGGAGCTGATTCGATTCCGGCTTAAGAAAGTCGGAGTCACCGATGAAATATTCAACAACGACGCGTATACCGGTATCTATAATTACTCGGAAGGCTGTCCGCGGGTGATCTGCTCGATTGCTGATCTCTGTCTGGTCATCGGGTATGCCCGGGGAGTCAAGCGTATCGGTTTCGTTGAGATTTCCACCGCCTGCCGTGACATGGAAACATCCGGCGACGGTTTTCACTATTACTCCTACCTCAAGTCCCAGCAGTACGATCTTTTTTCACTGCCGGGCGCTGAGCCGGTGACGCCGCTCGAAAAATTTCCGAGTAAAGCGAAGGGGAAATCAGGAGAATCTACAGCGACGATTCCGGTGTTTGATGCCATAACCTGTCCCCGATGCAGCGAACGGAACCGGAAAAAGGTTACCTACTGCACTACCTGTGGAAGCCCACTTTACAAAAAGTGTCCGAAATGTTCGACCCTCCTCGAAACCACGGTGACCGAATGTCCCATGTGTCATGCCGATACCAAGGTGGAGAGCAATCGTCTCAAGGATGAAGTTCGCCGTGACCTGCAAGACTTTGACATTCTTGCCGGCGGGTATGATATCTGGCTTAGAACAAAGAAAATCGAACTCGACGATGGCGAGAAGGTACTCATCATTTTTCCTCGTGGCAATATCCTCAGCCCCGGACCGAAGGCGATTGATCTCTTGAAATCCGACAATCCCGGGAAGGAAGACTGCGATATCATCCTGACAGATTCGCGGCTGATTCTGTTTATAGGCGACAGGATAGCCAGCTCGGAACTCCAACGCATCGGCGCCTGTACTGTTTCAGAAACCGGGAGACTTCTCGGTCACCGGTACGACCTCACCGTCTACCTGGCTGACAGTAAGTTTAAGCTCATTCTGCCGTACGGTTCCGAGAAGAGTAAAAAGGTGATGAACAAGATTTCCCTCTATATCAAGTCGGTTATGCTTACATGAAGGTATTTCGTCCAGACTGCCAGCTCATCGGGGCAGGTCGTGCGGGGCGATTGCTCTGTCTCGCGATGACCCATGCAGGATATCGTTATACCTGGGTCGGCTCCAAATCCGGTGATGATTCCGCCGAACTGGCACGCGAGGCCGGTATTGAGAAAAGTGGTGCCGGATTCGAGGACTTTCCCGGCAGGGCGGGATTTCTTGTTTTCGCGGTACCGGACGATGAAATTGAACGGGTGGCCGCCAGTGCGGTACATGCCGGGATCATCGGTGAAGGCTCCATCGCGGCGCATTTGAGTGGTGCGCTCGGATCGTCGGTACTCGCGGATGTTGCTTCAGCCGGCGCTGCGGTCATGGCGTTTCATCCCGCCCAGACCTTTACCGCAGCGAGTGATCCCGCTACGGTACTGCACGGTATTTGCTTTGACATGGAGGGAGACGAGATCGCGTGCACACTCGGCGAGCGAGTCGCGGAAGATCTTGGTGCCGTGTCGGTTCGGCTGAGCCCGGAAGCGAGGGTGTTAACCCACCTGGCCATGACGATTGCATCGAATTACACCGTCTCGCTCGTACACATGGCGGAAGAAATCATCGAGACCGCGGGTGTCGACCGGGCGACAGCGCAGAAGATGCTCATGCCGCTCGTTACCGCCACGGTGGCGAATATCTCGGGGCTCGGGACAAAAAAATCCCTGACCGGTCCAATTTCACGGGGAGATGTTGAGATTGTCAGGACGCATCTCATTGCCCTTAAGACGATCGATGAACGGTATGCCCGCCTTTACCGTGATCTGGCACGCGAAGCGTTGGATATTGCCGTGGAACGCGGCAGCGTATCCCATGAAGCGGCAGAGCGAATATACAGGGTGCTTGGGAAAACGTGAGCCAAGCGAATGAAAACGAAGCCTGCGGGAAGAAAAAAAATCATGATGCTGCCGGCAAAATTATTCATCGTTGCATGCAGTGACAACAATACGAAGAAGAGAAAGGACATAAACATATGAAGCAGGTATCCATACTATCCCGCGGGCTGGTGATCGTCTGCACGATAATTATTGCCAGCATGATGTCCGGTTGTTCCGCGCACCGGTTCGGCCGCCCGGAGCTTTTCGCAACAGGATTTACCTTTCCCGAGGGACCGGTGCTCGATCGGGACGGCAACCTCTACCTGGTAAATTTTAAGGCAACGATGGTACACAAGATTACCCCAGCCGGCAAGGTGTCGGTTGTTGTCGATGTCGGAGCTTTCAACAACGGAGCGACACTGGATAGTGCGGGCAACCTGTACATCGCCAGTTCTGGACTGAAAGCGATCCTCAAATACGATACCGCGGGTGAGTTATCTGTTTTCACTGCAGTGAGCGAGGGTGATTCACTTCTTGGGCCCAACGACTTTGCCTGGGACGATGAAGGCCGCCTGTATTTCACCGATCCCCGGGGATCAAGCAGCCAGAATCTCATCGGCGGTATTCACCTCATCGAACGCGACGGCACGACACGAAGATTTGCCAGCGGTCTTGCGTACCCGAACGGCATTGCCTTCGACCTCGATAAATCACACCTCTACATCTCGGAAACCGGACGGGACCGTATCCTGCGTTTCGAAGTCAAACCCGACGGATTTGCCGGGAAGAGCGAAGTGTTATTTGAGATGGCTGATGGTCTGGTACCCGATGGTATGAAGCTCGATGTTGAGGGAAACCTCTGGGTGGCGGTTCACACCCTGGGACAGATATGGTGCATCTCCCCGGAAGGAAAGAAAACCAGTGTGATACAATTGCCCTCGAAGCTTGTTACCAATATCACCTTCGGTGGGCCGGACATGAAAACCGCCTATATCACCGCACCGGAAGACTGGGAACATGCCAACGGAAAGGTGTATACTCTTCGTATGCCGGTTGCAGGTGTTAAGGTCATACCGGAATGAACGGGTGTTGTGGAAGTTGATTGGGAGTGTTCTTCAGGTGTTCTGGTTTTACCCCGGGTACCGGTGCTGCGGTATTCAAGCCCAACGGTGACAGGAAAACCTGCCAAAATAAAATGGATCGGCCGCATCACGGTAGCGATGCGGCCGGCAATGCGACGTCAGAGAACTGGCTCCCTTACTAGCGGACGTTACTCGATGTGGTCGGATATCAAAAGCCCGGCGACCACTCCGATGATAAGTCCCCCCAGAACACCGAGCGAAATCCCAACACCGATATTACCCATTTGATCCCCCAGTATAAACCCTACGCCCGCTCCAAGGGTTAATCCCGCAATAACTACCAAGGTGATTATTTGTTCCGACGTCCAGTGGTGTCTTGCCAGTAAATTCATGAATACCACCATCCTTTCGGAATATAAAACCTCTACCGCACTTGATTTGGTAAACAAGATCCGATTTTCGGATCAATTCCAATCTTTTTGCATAATAGAAAGTAATACAGGCATTTTCAATATAATGATAATATAAATAATGGCAAGTACAATATTGTAGTTTCAGAACTAT
>CAYWBT010000130.1:0-9182 GCA_964456585.1 uncultured bacterium | reverse complement strand
TGCCCGGTATAATGACCGGTATGGTCCACGGTTCATGCTCCTGATCACCGCGACCATTGCCTTCGTCTGTATGATGATCGTGTGGCTTCTACCGGTTCTGAACACGCCGCTGGTTATCGTGATCTATATATTGACCGGTGTGGCCATGTCGGCTGATTTCACCGGGCTGACCAACATGACCTTTCTCTGCTGCTCTTCTGAAGACAAGTCCACGTACGTGGCGATCACCTTTCTCGGCACCAACATATTCACTGTGCCGCTCCCCATCATTTTCGGGAAACTGCTGGATGCGGGCATGCTCACCTATAACAGCCTGTTCGCCATTCTTGCCGTACTGACAGGTGTCGCAATTCTGTACAACCTGCTTGTCATGAAGAATCCCCGGGCATTCATCGAGATGCGTGCAAAAAAAGCAGCGGCAGTGATTGCATCCCCTGAGGAATAGCGGTACGATGGAGAAAGGGGAAATTACGTCGTATTGGGAAATCGTGTCTTCAGTTCGGTGACAATAGCCCGCACATCCTGCGCGCGATCCTTCGGCACCACGAGGACACCATCACCGGTAACAATAACCGCGAGACCGTCGGTGCCGAGTACGCCGACCGCCATTTTATCGGTGCCGGAATCGTTGAAGACGATACAGTCCCTGGCATCGATCACCACGGAATCGCCCACGATCACGTTACCATGTTCATCCTTCGGAAGTGTTCGATCGAGGGCATCGAATGCACCGAGATCATCCCAGCCGAAATCAGCTTCCAGTGCGAGCACACGAGACGCTTTTTCCATGAGGAGATAATCGATGGAGATGTCTTTGAGCCCCTCGAAGACGGCACGGAAGCTTTGTTCATCATGATCTGCGAGGGCTTTACGCATATCGTCGATCGCCCGGCGATAGTCGGGAGAGACTGCACCGAGTTCCCTGAGAAAGGTTGAGAGCCGCCAGAAGAAGAGACCGCTGTTCCAGAAAAAATTCCCGGTGGCGATGTTTTTTCGCGCGGTTTCGAGATCGGGCTTTTCGGTGAAGCGCCGGACCGCGCGGACCGGAATGGTACCAATGGAAAACGCTGTCTCCCCGGCAACCTCGATATAACCGTAGCCCGTTTCCGGGTGCGTCGGTTTCACCGCGAGAGTAACCAATGCGTCTTCCCGTTCCGCGGTGGCCAGTGCCGCCTCGATTGTCTCCTGAAAGACATCCCGGCACCCGATGATGAAATCCGAGGTAAAGACGCCAAGGGTGATATCGGTGCCGTCGCTCTGATACCGGTGCATCAGCACTGCTGCGGCGAGGGCGAGACATCCGGCGGTATTGCGCTTGAAGGGTTCGATAATCATATTTTCAACCGGCACCACGGGGGCCATCCCGGTGAAAACGTCGGCGAGCTGCACTCCGGTGAGCAAGTTGATCCGCTCACGGGTGAAAACCGGTATGATTGATGTGACGACGTGGTCGATGAGCGAGGTTGTTCCCCCGGGAGCAAGGTGAAGAAACTGTTTCGGCCGATTCCTGCGCGAGAGCGGCCAGAAACGCTCTCCCACTCCTCCTGCCATGATCACTGCGATTCGGGTCGTCTCCGACGTATTCATGCGGTCTCATCCTTCCGGTCATATCCTCTTGCCAGAACCATCCGAAAGAATTATACGCAATATCTGATGACGATGCAATCGTTTCGATGATGACTCAGGGGGAGCATGTGGACGTGCTGTTGTCACCTTACGGCGTCATTCGAGACCGGCCAAATTACGTCGGGGGGTGCAGAGAGGAAAGCATGGGGCCAATCCTGCGGGGGCTATCGTCCGCCCCGGAGAATGTACTCGAAGAATTCCTGCCCCTGCTTGCTGGTGGAACCGATCATCATATAGAGGATGCTGCCCGATTCAGCAATGTATGTTTCGGACCGGTCTCCCTCGATGACCGTATTGAATTTGAGGGTCTCTTCGGATTGGAGAATGGGATAATCTCGCCGTGATGCACGGTAGGAATCGAGAGACGCCAGCGTGTCGCGTCTTCCCTGGAACCGTATCCTGATGAGATCGACTTCATCACCGTTGATACGATATTTCCCCGCGGTGCCCTCAAGAGCGTACTGAACCATCAGGGCATCGGAAAGTTTCGGGTCGAACCGTGTTCTGAAAGCCCTCGGGCCGATAAAGTACATCTCTGAACCGGGAACCAGTTTCGATTTCGGGAGGGCCACGAACAGATCGGGTTTGAAAGAACCGCCCTCGATACGCTGTTCGAATCCTGAGGCGAGTTCGAGCGCTCCTTCCACAGTGGCATTGCCGCTGGTCGTGACAGAGACGAAGTAATGACCCTTCACAAATTGAATGACGCTTTCGTTCGTTCGGGCAAAATAACCGAGTTGGTATGGCTCTGCATCGGGAATATCTGTGATGAAAAACATTCCTAGGGCGCCTTTCGGCATAAGGAACGAAAATATCTCGACACGGAATCGCTCGTTATCACGGGTAAAATCCGTGACGAGACAAGAATCGACACCGAATTCCACGAAAACCGGCGCATCATCACGCAGATAATTCTGCAGATGCAGCGCATCGTATGCGCGGGATGGTCCCTTTGTTGTAAAGGTGCTATAAGGCTGGATAATACTGTGGATGCTTCTGGCTGTTGGAAACAGGCATCCGGCGAGAAGGAATACTGCAAGAAGCGCAGAGATTCGTTTCATCGTTTTCACCTAGCAACTGTGGCGTATTTCCTGAAGGATCAGGCTGCCGGGATCGGCACGTACCTCGGCGGCCCACTCCCCAAGCGTACCGTACCGGCAGATAGTTATTGTCTCGCTCGTAATATAACGGGAAAATGTGAAAAAGCGAAATTATTCTGGCGTTCCTGACAAAATCAACTATATTCCATAGAGGTCGTACAGGCGGTAATGTACGATGAAATAATCAGAATTCTGTTTCTCGAAGGAAGTGATCCCAAACCATGAAACAACTGAAACAGTGGCAAATAATCATAATTGTCTTTGCTACAATGGCATTTATCGTCATCTTCAACCAATGGTTCTCCTGCAGTTGCCTCCGTATGATCGGCGTGGAAGAAGTTGACCGGACAGATTATGCACTGGTCGGCGATCATTTTATCCGGAAGAATGGATTCATTGGAAACAAGCTTGGGAAAGTTGTCAGCATTTCCCATGTCGGTAAGGGCGGCGGCGGCGGGCGTTCCTCGTTCAATGTTTTCAGCGTTCGGGGCGCCGAAGAAAAGGGCGTCTGTCAAGTCACTCTCATAAAGACCCCGGAAGGGGAGTGGTTTGTGGATACAGCTGAACTTTCCATAAAGGGTACAACCTTCAACGTGCCGGTCAAACATAAAGGCGGTGACAAGTTTAAGGAATTCAAGTTGAAGGAATGATATCCCTCTGCAGCTTCCCTTCTATATACTCGAACTGGCAGAAAACACATTCCCTCCATTGGTCACCATTCATAGAACCGGGCTCGAATACTACTCAATAAGTTGGCACGGTTCGAAAAAAATTTCTTTCCTCCATGCAATTTTGTTGTTTTTTTCAGTAAAACTTTCTACATTCAACTATACCGTTGTAACAGCGCTTTATAACCAAGAAAAACCGCCTTTACCATGATTGGGAAAACATGGTTAAGATAAGCGACATACTGACTATCGAAAGAATAAAAGAGCTTGCGTCGGTTGAAAAAGAGGATGTCCTTTCAGAATTATGCGAGATGGCAGCCAGTGCACCCGTGGTCACTTCTTCAAAGAAGCTCCTGCAGGCAATCAAACAGCGGGAGGCAATCATGTCGACCGGTATCGGTATGGGTATCGCGATTCCCCATGCCAAGACCAGCGCGGTGACCGATTTTACCATGGCGGTCGGAATGTCGCACAACGGCGTTGATTTCCAGTCGCTCGACAATTTACCGGTTCATCTCTTCATTCTCATCGTGGCATCAGATACGCAGGGTAACGACTTTCTCAAGCTGTTCGGCAGGATCGGCAGGTATTTAATACGCGCGGAAAACAAAAAGTTTTTACTGCGGTCGAAAACACCGAAAACCATACTCAGACACTTTCTGAATATTGACAAAGAAGAATAGACGGGTGGTAAAAAGGGTTTCTTCGGGCATTACTCGTGAATCAGTTCTTGCTTGGTGCCCAAGGTACGACACCCTGGTATCCCGGACCGATCCCGGTCAACATGTTCCCGGAAAAAATGGTGCAAGCTTACTCCGTGTACCACAAGTAAGGAATGTTCGATGGAAAAACCTCTGAAAGATCCGCGCCAGGCCCGGCAGGTCAGGATTGAGATTGATGATACGGTTGCCGATGGTACCTACGTTAATCTCGCCTTTATTTCGAGCAATAACGCCGAATTTGTTTTTGATTTTGCTCGGTTTCTACCCGGCAATACGCGCGGAAAAGTTGTGGCACGTGTCGTCATGAATCCCATTCATGCCAAGGGATTCCTGAAATCGCTCACCGAATCGGTGGATACTTTCGAAAGTAAATTCGGCACGATTAAGGCCGAGGCAGCGCAGAAGAACATCGGATTCGAGATCGATGCAGATATCGATGGCGAGAACTAGCCACCGTTTGCCAGTCTAACGTTGCAGGACGGAAATTCCGGGCACGGTGAAACGACCCGTCTCGATTTCTCAACAACCCTTACCGCTGGTCCCCGATCATGCCTCTTCCTGCCTGCCAGACTTTGATCGGATCGAGTCCTTTGGCGTTAAGAATCATGTTTACTACTTCGCGGATTGCACCCGCTCCCCCTGCTTTTTCTGTCACATAATCGGCGCGATCTCTGACTTCACGATTTGCATTTGCCACCGCGACCGACAGCCCGGCGAGCTTAAAAACGGAAAGATCGTTCAAGTCGTCACCGATATACACACATTCGGCGGCGGCGATATGGTACTGCTCGAGCAGTTTCTTAAGGGCGTCATACTTGTCGCTGATACTGTCCAGGAAGAAATCGACATTCAGATACTGTGCCCGCGCCTTTGTGGCATTATCCTTCCTGCCGGTGATGAATCCCCGCTTTATACCGGCAAGCAGCAACAGTTCGAGGGCAAGACCATCGTGGGTGTGGAATCCCTTGATCACCTCGCCGTGGGAATCGTAATACAGCGTTCCATCGGTGTAGGTACCGTCGACATCCATGGCGACAAGTTTGATGCCGCTCAGCTTTTCGGAAAGTTCCTGTTCAGTCACGGTTGTCTCCCCGGGTGATGTCAGCCCCGAGATTCCTGAACTGTATCTCGAGGCTCTCATACCCACGATCGATGTGATACACGCGATCGACTGTGGTGGTTCCCTTCGCCGCAAGGGCAGCGAGGACGAGGGCCGCACCGGCACGGAGGTCGGAAGCCATAACCGGCGCTCCGGCCAGCGAGGGTACACCGACTACGACGGCCTTGTCACCGGTCACCTTGATGTAGGCGCCCATACGGTTCAGTTCGGCAGCGTGGATAAATCGGTTTTCGAACACTGTCTCTCTGATGAGAGAAACACCATCCGCTATGCTCAGACATGCCATGAACAGGGGCTGCAAATCGGTCGGAAACCCGGGATGGGGTGTGGTCGTTATATCAACCGGGTGGAGACGTTCCGGGCCTTGTACCATGAGATGACCGTTGGGCAGCCTCGAAAATTTGACGCCCATGATCGTGAGTTTTTCCATCACGATTCTCAGGTCGTCCTCGACGACGTTTTCCAGTTCGATTTCGCTGCGGGTCATAGCTGCCGCGCACATGAACGTCCCGGCGACAAGCCGGTCGGGGATGGGGGCATAGGTGACCGCGTGCAATTTTTCAACCCCCGCGATGGAGATGGTCGGGGTTCCATGGCCGGTGATGTTCGCGCCCATGGCATTGAGGAAGTTTCCGAAATCGCGGACTTCCGGTTCGCAGGCGGCATTTTCGATGACAGTTGTTCCCTCCGCCAGGGATGCCGCCATCATGAGGTTCTCGGTGCCTGTATGCGAAGGATAGTCAAGGCACAGGGTCGTTCCGGTCAGTTTTTTTGCCTTGGCACCGAGGAGTCCGCTCTGTTCAAACACCTCCGCGCCCAGATTCTTGAAACCCTTCAGGTGAAAATTCACCGGACGTGCCCCGATAGCGCAGCCGCCGGGTAAAGAGACATGAAATTCTCCAAAACGGCCGATGAGCGCTCCGGCAAGCAGAAACGATGCCCGCATCTGTTTAACCAGGTCGTACGAGGCAACCGTCTTGTCGACCTTCGAAGCGTTGATAGTCATGGTTCGCTTCTCGGGATCATAGACCGATTCGCCTCCCAGTTCTTCGATGAGCCGCTGCATAAACGAAATATCACGAAGTGAGGGAATGTTTTTCAGTACGGTCAACCCTTCCTCGGCCATGAGCGCAGCACACATCATGGGCAATATAGCATTTTTAACCCCGTCAATGGCAACCGTGCCATGAAGCGGTCGTCCTCCCTCGATGCTGAATCTATCCATGTAAAAATCCCCGAATTTCGTTATTGATTGTCACGTCGGTAATCGCGTCACCGCTTGACACAGGCGTCGATTGCCATGAGTTGCTGCAGCAAAGCCTCGAGCCTGTCCAGCTCGAACATCGTCGAAGCATCACAGAGCGCCCGGGTACAATCCGGATGCGTCTCGATAAACACACCATCTACCCCCGCGGCAACAGCGGCTCGTGCCAGGATTTCGATATACTGGGGGTTACCGCCGCTCCTTCCCTTTCCCGCCCCCGGCTGCTGGACGGAATGGGTGCAGTCGAAAACGACCGGGCAGCTCAGGTTCCGCATGATGGCGAGCGACCGCATGTCGACAACGAGATCGCGATAGCCGAACGTCGTACCGCGCTCAACGAGCACAACCCTGTCCGAACCGCCTTCGTTCACCTTTCGAACGGTGGAGATCATATCATCCGGCGCCATGAACTGTCCCTTTTTGGCGAAAATCGGTTTCCCGGTTTTCCCGCAGGCGACGGCAAGATCGGTCTGACGGCAGAGGAACGCGGGTATCTGAAGGACATCGACCACATCCCCAGCGCATCGCGCCTCTTCAGGTGAATGAACGTCGGTCAGGACTGGCACGTTGAATTTCTCACGGATGCGAGTAAGTATTTTCAGTCCCTTGTCCAGACCCGGGCCCCTGAAAGAACCGTAGCTCTGGCGGTTCGCCTTATCGTATGACGACTTGAAAATGTAGGGTATTCCGAGTCTGCCCGCAATATGCAACACTCGTTCGCACACCTCGAAGGCAAGTTCTTCCGATTCGAGGACACAGGGGCCGGCAACGAGGAACAACGGTGCGCCGTCGCCAACCGGAATATCTGCTATCGTAAAATGGGTTGCCATGTATCTTCTCCCGGGAAACACGCCGGTTTCCGCACGTGGTTAATCATGTGGTGTTCGGAGAGGGAACAATCTTCGTGGGCGATCTCCGTTACTGATTGCCCTTTAAGAGTTTCCCTATCTGCAGGTTCCATGCGCATGGTCACGAATTCGACTCCAGTCCTGCCGCCGCGCGCACAAAATCCAGGAACATCGGGTTGGGATTGCCGAGACGCGAGGTGAACTCAGGATGCGCCTGGGTCGCGATGAAGCAGGAATGCCCGGGCAGTTCGATGAACTCCATGAGTTTCGTCTCATCTTCCCTCTGGTGATAGCCGCTGAAAACGAGTCCCTCTTTGGTGAGCTGGTCGATGTAGCTCGGATTGACCTCGTACCGGTGGCGGTGGCGTTCAAGGATGACAGTATCCGTGTCCTTCAGAATACCCAGCCTAAATTTCTGGCTTGGATCCTGTTTGAGCGCCTTCAGGCGCTCCCGGTCGGCCTTGATCCTGCCAGACTTCTTATATATGGCGTACAATTGCGACCCGGGATCGATGATTGCGGCATAGGCTCCAAGCCGCATGGTTCCACCATAACCGACTTCTGCCAGCTTGCTTTTTTGCGTTTCGATGATGTTGATGACCGGGTGCGGCGTATCGGCGTGTATCTCGGCGGTAGAAGCATCTTTGAGATTGCAGACATTACGCGCAAATTCGCATATCGCCACCTGCATACCGAAACAGAGACCGAGGTACGGTATGTTGTTCTCACGAACATAGCGAACCGCACGGATCATTCCCTCAAATCCCTGCGCGCCGAAACCGCCCGGTATCAGGATACCGTCGTGCCCCCCAAGCAGGGGAGTGAGATCGTCGGCCTGTTCAATACTCTGGGCGTCGATCCAGTTTATCTTGACGCCAACGTCCAACTCGGCGCCGGCATGGACGAGTGACTGGCTCACGCTGATGAAACAGTCCGCAAGCTTGAATGAACCGGTGACAACGTACTTGTTGACAATACCAATGGTCACCGTCTTCTTCGGTGTATCGATGCGCTTAATATATTCGTTCCACTTACGCCAGTCGGGGTTTTTCTTCCTCGGGGATATCTCAAATTTTTCCATGATCTTCTGCCCGATATTTTCCCGTTCGAAATTCAGGGGTATCTCGTACAGGTTTCTGGTATCGGGTGCGCTGATGACATATTCAGAGGATATATTGGCATAGGTTTGTATCTTTTTCTTGCGAATGATATCGAGTGGTTTCCCGGCACGGCAGAGAATGATATCGGGAAAGATCGCGTTTTCCGAAAGAAGCTTGATCGCCTGTTGCGTGGGTTTTGTTTTCATTTCTTCGATATGCGAAGGAACGGGCAGGTAGGTGATGAGAACATAGACCATGTTTTCCCTGCCGATTTCAATTTGGAGACTCTTCATGGCAAAGAGGAAGGGTATATTCTGGTATTCCCCCATGGTACCGCCGATTTCGACCAAACAAATGTCATAACCGCTGGCAACACTCTCCACCCGTTGCTTGATCTCATCGGTGATGTGGGGAATGAGTTCCACCGTTGCGCCGAGATATTCGCCCTTTCTCTCACGGTCGATGACCGCCTTGTATATCTGGCCCGTGGTTATGTTGTGACTGCGGGGAATGTTGATATCAAGGAAGCGCTCGTAGTTTCCGAGGTCCTGGTCAATTTCACCGCCATCGTCGGTCACCCAGACTTCGCCATGCTCGGTGGGCCTGAACAACCCCGCATCGAAGGAAATATAGGGATCGATCTTGACCGCCGTCACCGAGAACCCGTATTCCTTGAAAATCTTCCCAATCGCCGATGTCGCAAGCCCCTTCCCAACACCGCTCATGACACCACC
>CAYWBT010000129.1:0-9247 GCA_964456585.1 uncultured bacterium | reverse complement strand
ACCGGAAGTTTCAAGAAAGCTGCCAATAAATCCGAGGCACCCATGAAGATTAACCGGCGTACAGCGCTCAAGCACATGACTCTTGCCGGAACGGGTACGCTCCTCGCCGGATGCGCTTCGAAAAAGCCGCTTCCGGAACGACCGAACATAATTTTTATCATGACCGACGATCAGACAGTTGACCAGATGAGTTGCTCCGGCAATCCGATTCTCAAGACGCCACACATCGACCGCCTGGCAAACCAAGGAACACGGTTTACCAACTGTTTCTGTACTAATTCGCTCTGTGCCCCGAGCCGTGCCAGTGTGCTGACCGGCTGTTATTCCCGCCTGAACGGGATCACCGGCAACGCCGAGAAAAAGGGAGACCGAGAGGTACTTAATCCCAACATCCCAACCTTTCCCGAACTACTCAGGAACGCGGGTTATCACACGGCGCTCATCGGGAAATACCATCTGCAACAGGATCCGGTCGGCTTCGAAGAGTGGCGAATTCTGCCCGGACAGGGATTGTATTTTGACCCGGAGTTTACTGAGAACGGCGCGCGGACGAAGACGGCAGGGTATGTAACCGACATCATCACCGATAAGGCGCTCGACTATCTCGACCGCAGAGATCCCGCGCAACCATTCTGCCTGGTGTACCAGCACAAGGGACCGCACCGACCATTCAAACCTGCTCCGCGACATGCGCACCTGTTCGATGATATCGAATTCCCCTACCCTGAAACATTTAACGATGATTATGCGTCCCGGAAGATCGCCCGGCTCGCGGCTGACATGAAATTTGAGATAAGCCTGGCACGGGATTACGGCGACCTGCCGGAGAACCTGTCGGCCAAAGAAAAGAAGCGATGGATTTACCAACGGTTTGTGAAGGATCACTACCGCGCCGTGGTGGGCATCGATGAAAATCTCGGCCGTGTTCTGGCATACCTCGACACGGCGGGACTCATGGATGACACCATCATCTTCTATACTTCCGATAACGGATTTTACCTGGGGGAACACGGATGGTACGATAAGCGGTTCATGTACGAGCCTTCCCTGGGAATACCCCTTGTGATCAGCCATCCCGGGATAGGATCTCCCGGCGGTGTCAGCGACGAGATGGTGCTCAACGTTGATTTCGCGCCGACAATGCTCGACCTTGCGGGCGTCCCGATACCGGAGGTCATGCACGGCCGAAGCCTCCGCCCCCTGCTCGAAGGCGAGACGCCGGAAGACTGGCGGAAATCAGTCTACTATGCTTACTATGAGAACTCATGGGAATTAGCCGGATTCAGCCAGGAAGACCTCAACGATCCGTCGTTTCAGTATTTTACCGCCCACCGTGTCGGGCCCCATCACGGCGTCCGGACCGACCGATACAAGCTGATCGATTACTACAGCGAGGGCGACTACCGGGAACTCTTCGATCTCGAAACCGATCCTCACGAGATGAACAACCTCTACGGCAAACCGGGATACGAGGATATCACCCGGCAGCTCATGGCGGAACTGCGGAGACTGCAGCGCCTGTACGGCCCTGCCGAAAGACTATAAGATAGTGATTACCGTGAAAAGACCATCTCACAACGGGAAGGATCAACGATGAAGAAACGTGCCGTTACACTTGCAGGTTTGCTCCTGATACTGGCGACCGTTGTCCAGGCGCAGCAGCCCCTGCCCTACAGCCAGCTCGATCCGCGGCCGTACACCCCCGGAATCGATCCCAATATCGACATGTACCTGGGAACCTGGCGCGAATCCATGCCGCAAAAAACGCACGGTGCGCTTGTCGAACGGGACATCCTTACGAGGGGGGACCCAATGAAGCCGCCGGTACGGGGAGCGGTTCTCCGGTACATCAACCGCTTCACCCACGCTTCCCTCGGCGCACGCGAATCGACCCGGCCGACAATCCTTGCAGGCGAGCAGGAAATCCTCTACATCCTTGCCGGTACCGGTACCATATCCGCCGGTGGAACAACGGCCGATCTTCACCCTGGGATCGTGGTACTCATACCCGCGGGGCTGGAATTTACCCTGAAGAATACTGGGGAGAAAACTCTCACCATGTATCTTGTGAACGAGCCGATACCCGCGGGATTCCGGCCGAACAACGATCTGGTGGTGGTCGATGAGAATACCCAGGCCTGGAACGAGGGTAATCCACACTGGGTTGGCCTCTCCAAGCCTCTCCTGAATACGAAGTCCGGTCTGGGCACGCTGGAGAACATCCTGACGGTACAGCTTGAACCCATGACATTTTTCCATCCGCATAGCCATGTAGAAGGATGTGAGGAAGTGTGGACGGCGGTTACAGACAACGTCTTCGTGCTTTTCGGCAAACAGATCAGGAAACAGCCTTCAGGAACGGGATATCTGATTCCGCCGGATGGGAAGACGCCCCACGCAAACTTCAACGTTTCGGACGACCGGATAAAGCTGTTTTACTTCGCACGGTACCGCGAGCACGAGGTACGCCCGTGACACACATTAAACACCGGAGACACCTACATGATACGAAGACGTGATTTCATAGGGAGAACGGCACGGGGCACGGTGGGTGTATCACTCGGTGCACTCGCTCTCGCCGGGTGTTCATCGCCGCTCAGGCGGCAGCCGAGATTGCGGAAAACGAGAGCGATTAATCCGGGGAAAAGCGACGTTTCGTTTGCAGCCGGGAGCGACCGCCGGAGTATGATCCGCGAGGTTCTGAAACCGTTCGAAAATGAGATCGGCGCCGCCATACAGAACAAGCAGGTGGTCATTAAACTCAACTGCGTCGGTCAGCATGGCAACCCGCTCATGGTTACCCCGCCGGATGCGGTCCGCGGTATTCTGGATTTTCTCGTACCACTTTATGACAAGCGGGTAATCATCGCAGAATCAACCGTGGCAGACCGGGGTTCACAACAGAAGACATTCGAGCTGTTCGGATATACGCCGCTCGAAAAAGAATACAACGCGATCTGTGTCGAGCAGAACGAACAACCGACAACCTGGCAGTGGATACTCGACCGGAATCTTTTTCCCACCCGGATTCGGGTCATCAATACGTTTCTCGACCCGAACAACTACATTATATCGGTCACCCGTCTTAAAACGCACAACTGTGTGGTCGCAACGCTGTCACTCAAGAATATCGTCATGGGCTCGCCACTGAAAATCCCCGAGCGTAAAATTAACGACAAGGCGAAAATGCACGCTGGAAGTCCCTCCCAGAAGTATATCAACTTCAACCTGTTTCTGATGGCGCAGAGGGTGCGGCCCGATTTCGCTGTTCTGGACGGTTTCGAAGGCGTGGAGGGGAATGGCCCCGCGGATGGTGATCCGGTCGATCACCGGGTTGCCCTCGCCGGACCGGACTGGGTGTCGGTTGACCGAATGGGTGTCGAACTCATGGGCATACCCTTCGAGGATATCGGCTACCTCAATTACTGTGCCGAGGCGGGACTCGGCCAAGCTGACCGTTCGAAAATACAGATCATCGGTCCCGATCCCGGTGCTCATGTCATCAAGTACCGGCTTCATGACAACATCGAGAGGCAGTATAACTGGCGGGACGAGATAATCCCGGTCAAGCGTGAAGACCAATAACAAACACCCGGCCTGTCATCGGTTCCGCCCTCTCATCGCGATGGCCGGTAGGGGCTGTTTGCATGTCCGGAAAGAGCCGTAGCCAAGCCATCATCTTGATAGAACCCGGATACGGAATGTATGGAAAAGTGGCGTACCGCATCATCAAACCTTAAGCATCTCACAGGGAGAGTCTGCCCATGCCACGTTTAATGACACGACGAAAACTGCTGAGTGCGGGCCTGACATCCGCCGCCATGGTTACAGGATTCGGTCGAATTTCATCCATTCAGGCAGCTCAACAGGACTCGTTCCCGCCGTACCTCACACCCTGGAGTCCTCCCGCAAACCACAAACGTAACCTGACACCCGGGGAAACACCCGTACGGCTGGCTTCGTGGTCGAAGGAAACCACGCTCGATTACCCGCCCGGAAACGGTATAAGCATCACCGAAATGGTCAAGAATATCCGCGACCACGGTTACACGTCCGGGAATGCCAACATCAGCCGCTACGAGCGGAGTCCCTGGCTCGACGCCTCGGATGCGGAAATCAGGGAACTCAGGGAAGCCCTCGCCGCATACGATGTAACCTTTTTCGACATGCACACCACCGGAAGCAACATCAATCTCGACCTGGCGGCGCGCGAAAAGTGCAATCGTTACACGGTCGATGCCTGCGAAGCTGCCGACCGGGTCGGGAGCCCCATGGTTACCACCCACATCGGGAGCCTGAGCGATGAAATGCCATTCTCTCCGCACCGTGACAACTGGACAGGTGACACCTGGAAGCTCGGGGTGAAGGTCATGAAACAGATTCTGTGGGATTCGGCCGGCTCAAAGGCGGCATTCGGTGTCGAGGCGGTCAATATGACCATCATGAACAATCCGCGGGCTCATCTCCGGCTCATCGAGGAAATTGGCGATCCCCGCCTCAAGGTCTGTATCGACCCGGTCAACATGATTCATCTCGGCACCTACTATCGAAACACCGAGTTAATCGAGGAATGTTTCGACCTCCTCGGAGAACATATCATCGCAGCGCACGCCAAGGATACGTACGTGCTTCCGGACAAGATGTCCGCGTACATCACCGAGGTTCCCCCCGGCCGGGGAATTCTGGACTATGAAACGTACCTCGTCCGCTTGAGCCGTCTCGGCTCCCCCCGGACGCTCCTCATCGAGCATATCAGGGAAGAAGAGTACCCTGCCGCTAAACGCTATATCGAGGAGACCGCAGAACGTGTGGGTGTAACGATATACCGGTGAGACGGTACATCCCGCATACACGGTCGGCCACCACGATAGCATGAAGAAACACCACCGGCAAGCGCCGATTCATCCCCAAATTCACCGAAATAAAAAAGCAGCCTGTAAAATCAAGGCCGCTTTCTTATTCACTTACCAATCAACATTATGCTTCGACTGTCTGATCCTCTGCTTTTCCCTTTCCGGGCGCATGCTTGACCGGTTTCCGGTGCCAGTAGGTGGCGAGGATCGAACCGGTTATATTCATCAGTGGTCCGTATACTGCAGAAGCGAGGGCAGCTTCGGCACTCTTCAGCACGTTGATCGCCAGACCGGACGCCATACCGCCGTTCTGGAGACCGACTTCGATCGAAACGGTACGCGATGTCTTCTCATCCAATCTGCAGAACCTGCTGATCCAGTAGCCGAGGAGATAGCCGCTGAAAATCTGGATCATCGAAGCGATGATCAGCGCGAGACCGACAGTAACGAGCTGCTCCTTTGAACGCGCGGTGATAATTGCGATGATGAAGACGATACCGGCCATCGAAACGATCGGCAAGGTCGTATCCATCCAATTCTGACCACCCCGGAGAATGATGCTGACGACCAATTTAGCCAGCGAAACGGCAGCGAGGAGTATCGCTCCGATGATGATTCCGCCCCGGAGGGCTATCAACATGCCAACAAAGATGTTTTGGAAGAAGAGAGAAACGATGGCAACAGCAATGCTCACCACCGCGATCATCGTCATGTTCCGTGCCGAATTAGCCCACTTCGAACGGCTGTAGAGAATCCTGTTAGCAAGGAGCCCGGCGATGATGGGGACGATGATCATGTTTAAAATGGAAAACATCATGGTGAGAAAATCGATTGAAATAAACCTGCCGCCCAGTTTTTGCATGACAAATGGTGTCATGACCGGCGAGATGAGTGTGGAACAGGATGTCATGGTCACCGAAAGGGCAACATCGCCGCTCGCCAGGTACGTCATGAGATTCGAGGCAACCCCGCCGGGAACCGATCCGATCAGCACGACACCGGCGGCAACCTCACCTTTCAGCCCGAGAGCCAGTGCGGTTAAAAGCCCGATGACCGGTTTTGCGCCGAACTGGAGTACCATGCCGATAAATATGGGCAATGGCATGGCGATAACACGTGCAAAATCCTTCACACTGAGCGTGGTACCCATACCAAACATGATAATCTGGATGAGCGGTACGATTAATCCCTTCAGATCGTAATTGTTCCACGTTCCGAACCACCCGGGATAATAGAGCGACGCTGCAACAGCGGCAAACACCCAGATGCTGAAGGCGTAACCCTTGAGCACCTTGTTTCCCATGACATAGAGTGCAAGGGCGGAGAACAACACGACAACCGCCGGGCCGGTCTCGGCTCCTTTGCCCATAACCAACTGGGTGACGACCACAAGTATCGACAAGACGAAAACAAGCAGGAAAAGTTTACTCAGTGCTTTCATATAGCTCCTCTCCGTTTTATTCCTGTTAATAGATATAATAGTCGTAAAATATCATTAATAAATGAGGTGAATGCAAGGGAAAAAGAACGAAAGAGTATGACCGGATGTTTCTCCCGTTGACTTTTATCCGGCATATCATTACTATAGAAAGAGCTTCACACGGGGCCATATGATCCACCCCAAATTCCATGCCATACAGATTTTTTTCTCGACTGTATAACGCGATAAAAATGTTTACTCATAACTATAATGTTACCAGGGGGTGAAATGAAAATAGGGGCGCTCATTTTCACAGGCATAGTCGTGTCTCTCATCTGCGCCTGCTCGACCGGACAGGAGAGCGGGACGATTGTGTATGTTTCTCCTGTCGGCAACAACGCATGGACAGGGAATCTCGCCGAACCTAACAGGAACGGAACTGACGGCCCGTTCGCCACGCTCGATAAAGCCCGTGACGCTCTCAGGTCGCTCAAGCAAAAAGGCTCACTCCCACCCGGCGGTATAACTGTCATGATCCGCAACGGTGAATATCGGATGGATGAAACGCTCACACTCACCGCGGAAGATTCCGGGACGGCGACCTCTCCTTTTGTGTGGCGAAGCTACCCCGGCGAGGAAGTCACCCTTGTCGGCGGTGTCGAGATTACCGATTTCGAACCGGTAACCGATCCCTCGGTACTGGGCCGGATCGATGCCGCATACCATGAGAACATTGTGAAAACCGATCTCTCGGCGCTGGGCATCAGCGATTTCGGAGTGATGAATCCCCGCAGCGGCAAGAAGATGGAACTGTACTTCAAAGAAAAGTTCATGCAGATCGCCCGGTACCCGAACGAGGGATGGCTCACCATCGCCGATGTCCCCCAGTACAGCATCGAAAAATCTCCCGAACAGCGGGATAGTGACACATCCCCGGTACCCCGCGGACGCCACTTCGGCAGGTTCACCTATGACAGCGATCGTCCCAACCGATGGATGGAATCGAACGATATCTGGATGCACGGTTACTGGGTATATGACTGGTCGGACACCTTCCAGCGGGCGGAAAAAATTGATAAAAAAAACCGGGTGATATTCCCCGCGGAACCGCACCATTCTTACGGCTACTATAAAGGACAGCGGTACTACTTCCTCAACGTTCTCGAAGAACTTGACAGCCCGGGCGAGTGGTTCGTCGATAAAGAGAAAGGGGCCCTCTATTTCTGGCCTCCTGCTCCGGTCGGGAAGGGTGAAGCATATATCTCGACAATGGAGCAAGTAATGATATCCCTCGAGGAAACTTCCCACCTGACAATACGCGGCATCGATTTCAAGGTTTCCCGCGGCAGTGCGATCAAGATTTCCGGCGGGAAGAATACAACCATCGCCGGGTGCACCTTTCGTAATTTCGGCAGTTACGTGATCGTCATGGACGGCGGTACCGGAAATGGAGTAACCGGTTGCGATATCTACGAAGTCGCATCGGGCGGCATCAGGTTCAACGGCGGGGATCGCAAAACCCTGACTCCCGGCGATAACTACGCTACCAACAACCACATTCACCACTTCGCCCGGATGATCAAGACCTACCAGTCGGCTATCACCATGGGCGGTGTGGGTAACAGGATCGCCCACAACCTCATCCACGATTCACCGCACATGGCCATCGGCTGGAGCGGAAACGACCATATCATCGAGCTCAACGAAATCCACGACGCGATTCTGGAAACGAATGATGCCGGTGCCTGCTACAACGGCCGCGATCCGTCCCAGCAGGGAACGATCATCCGATACAACTACTGGCACGATATCGGGAAAGTGCTCGGGCATGGCTCGAATGCGGTGTACTTCGACGACGCGCTCTGTGGAAACACCGTATTCGGCAATGTGTTTTACCGTGCGGGTATCCCCGGCAGGGCACAGATGGGGGCGGTATTCATTCACGGCGGCAGATATAATGTCATCGACAACAACATATTCATCGAATGCGAGCGGGCCTACGGTGAGTCGCCCTGGAATGACGAAACGTGGAAAAAACGGAGCGAGGTTCACGACTGGCAGCGGCGCCTCTATGAAAATGTTGATATTTCCAAGCCGCCCTATACCGAGAAATACCCCTGGCTTGTCAACATTATGAACGACAAGCGGCCGAATGTTCTCTCACGAAATCTCGTGTACCGTTGCGCTAATTTTCTGGGGCGCGGAGAACAGGAACTCATCGACAACCTGGTCACCTCGGAAGCTCCCGGTTTCGTGGACGAGGAAGCGCTCAACTTCTTGCTGAAGGATGATTCCTGGGTGTACGATAGGATTCCTGGATTTAAGAAAATCCCGTTTAATGAAATCGGTCTCTTTACTGATGAATATCGAACCTTACTGCCTTTGTTGCTCTTTTTATAAATAACTAATGATAACCTTATTTTTGTAGAGTGGAGGATGTTATGCGAATCTGTTTTAGTGCCTTTCTGGTCGGTGTGCTCATGCTCCTTTTGACAGGTTGTCAACCCGGCACGGTCGATTTCGAGAAGAAGGCGGGGAAATTTTACGTTTCCCTCGAGGGCGACGACTCATGGTCGGGGCAGCTTCCCGAACCAAACGACACGGGAACCGATGGCCCTTTCCGTTCGCTCAAAATGGCACAAAATGCGATACGGGAACTCAAGCGGACGGGAACCCTGCCCGGAGACGGCATGACCGTTTTCATTCGCGGCGGCAGGTATCCGGTTACCTCGACGGTCAGCTTCTCCGCGGAAGATGCCGGCACGAAGGATTGTCCCGTAACCTGGCGCGCACAGCCTGGTGAAGAGGTGGTGTTCCACGGTGGTGCGGTTCTCTCCGGATTCAAACCGGTGACCGATAACGCGGTGCTGAAGCGAATCGGCCAGGAATTCCGGGACAAGATCGTGCAAACCGATCTCGCGGCCCAGGGAATAACCGACTACGGCGAGATCGATCCCCGCAGCGGCAGGCGGAT
>CAYWBT010000128.1:0-9289 GCA_964456585.1 uncultured bacterium | reverse complement strand
CACCGCCGGCGTTCTTCATCCGGGGAACGGCGTGCACCATCACCCGCCAGGGTCCGTAGGCGTTGGTCTTCATCATGAGGTCCCATTCTTCCAGCGGGGTCTCGTGGAGCGCGCCGAACCGCATGACACCCGCGTTGTTGACCAGGATGTCGAGCCGCCCGGTCGCGGCGACCGTTTCGTCGATGAGCCGGACGATGTCCTCCTCGCGCGTGATGTCGGCGGGGATGGCGTGCGCGCGGGCACCGTTCGGGGCGATGACGGCAACCGCTTCGTCGAGCTTTTCCTTCCGCCGACCGCAGAGCACAACCTCCGCGCCCTCGTCATGGAATTTCTTTGCGATCTCTCGGCCGATTCCGGTGCCGCCGCCGGTAATGAGCGCTGTTTTTCCTCCGAGCAGTCCCATCGTGTTCTCCTTTTGTCAGATGACATATTTTTTCTAATGACATACGATCTGTTGTGATAAAATATACTGTGCCGCGGCGCTAATCGCAAGGAGTGCGCCCCGTTTTCGTTCCGTGTCGCCGGAGGAACGGGTATACCAAAATACTAGTGCGCGGCTGATCGCCACCGTCTTTTCATCGAAATCATGCTTGACTCCGAATATTTCTTTTACTATATTGGTAGTTTCGATTTTATAAGGAGTTAGGGCGTATGCGCTATAATCCTGAAAATCCCCTGATCGTCCAGAGCGACAGCACCATTCTCCTCGAGGTCGATAACTCCCGGTTTTTTCAGGCACGGAATGCGCTCTCACGCTTTGCAGAACTCGAAAAAAGTCCCGAACATATACATACGTACCGCCTCTCTCCGATTTCACTCTGGAACGCCGCATCGCTCGGCATCACGAGCACCCAGGTTATGGAAGACCTCGTGCGCTTCTCTAAGTATGAGATCCCCCAGAATATCACCTATGAAATCCAGGATTTCATTTCCCGTTTCGGTAAGGTCAAACTCACCACCGCCGGTGATATGCTCGAAATTACGTCGACCGACGAACTTATCATAACCGAAATATGGAACAACCGTGATATCCGGCCGTACCTCGATGAACTGGTGGATAACTATACGGTTCTCATCGATCCGTCGAACAGGGGATTCATCAAACAGTCGCTCATCAAGCTCGGTTACCCGGTGGAGGATCTCGCGGGTTATACACCGGGCGCACCGTTCGATATATCGCTTCGTGAGCGAACCCTGGGCGGCGATACATTTACCATGAGGAAGTATCAGGTAGAAGCCATCGAGTCGTTCTATGCCGGCGGCACCGAGCGGGGAGGCTCCGGAGTGGTCGTCCTGCCGTGCGGTTCGGGTAAAACCATCATCGGCATCGGCGCCATGGGCAAATGTTCCGTCATGACACTGATCCTGACGACCAACATCACCGCCCTGCGGCAGTGGCGCCAGGAATTGCTCGACAAAACCGCCCTCACTGATGACGATATCGGCGAATACTCCGGGGAACATAAGCTGATCAAGCCGATCACTATCGCAACCTATCACATCCTCACCTACCGGAAAACAAAGCTGAGCGGATTCCCGCACTTCGGGCTGTTCAACCGTGAAGACTGGGGACTCATCATATACGACGAGGTCCACCTGCTGCCCGCGCCGGTCTTCCGCTATACGGCGGATATCCAGGCAAAGCGGCGGCTCGGGCTAACCGCGACGCTCATCCGGGAGGACGGCCGCGAATCGGACGTCTTCAGCCTCATCGGTCCCAAGAAGTATGACGTTCCCTGGAAAGACCTCGAACGGCAGGGCTGGATCGCACAGGCATCCTGCACGGAAATCCGTGTTCCGCTCCCCGATGACATCCGCATCATGTATGCAACTGCCGGATTGCGGAAAAAATACAGGATCGCCTCGGAAAATCCCATGAAAATAGAGGTGGTCGAAAAACTGGTGGAACGTCACCGCGACGGCCTCGTCCTCATTATCGGACAGTACATCAGCCAGCTTGAGATGATCGCGGAAGAATTTAAGGCGCCGATCATCACCGGGAAGGTTGACAATATCGAGCGTGAAAAATTGTACAATGACTTTCGAAGAGCAAAGATAAAACTCCTCGTCGTCTCGAAAGTCGCCAATTTCGCGGTGGATCTACCCGATGCCAATGTTGCGATCCAGGTCTCCGGCACCTTCGGCTCACGTCAGGAGGAGGCACAGCGCCTCGGCCGGATACTCAGGCCGAAAAAGAACAATTCTATCGCCCGGTTCTACTCGATTGTGACTCGCGACACCCAGGATCAGGTGTTTGCAGCCAAGCGGCAGCTTTTTCTCACCGAACAGGGCTATTCGTACGAAATTGTCAACAAGGAACAGTATTTCGGAGAAGAGTAAACCATGTATCTCCGCGATTATCTCCATGACATTCCCCTCAAGGCACTCAAGGCCATCGCAAAAAAGCTGGATGTATCGGTGAAGTACGAGGCGCGCATTAAGCTCATCAACGCAATCGACCATTCATTCTGGGATGGCACGCTCGTGGAGGCCCTCGTTAAAAATTTCTCGAGCGACCACCGCGTACTGCTTGCAATCATTGCGTTCTCCTACGACAGCGGTATCAGCGAACGGGCGTTCGGCAGGAAGATGGAAAAAATTGCGGGTGTCAAAAAAGCCCGGCTGTCGGAGCTTCTCGACGACCTCATCTCGGTCTCGCTCGTCGGAGGAATCCGTGGAGAAGAGTCCCGGTATTTCTGTCCGCGGGGCATCGCCGAAAAAATCCGGAAGATGTTTATCCGGGACAGCATTGCATTTCCCGATGAATCGCAGCCGATTCCAACTGCATCCGCTTCGAACCTCCTCGAGGATATTTATTCACTGCTTGCACTCACATACAAGGATACAATCTCCCTGACACTCATGGGAAAAATCAAAAAAACGTTGCTTGACAGGGCTTTTGCCGGTTCGCCCACCTGCTCCGATACTCGCCTGCATTTCTCCGGAGACTACCGTGACAACTTCATTGTCGACTATCTCAGAAAGCGTGAACTCCTCGCTTTTGAAAAACGCAGGGCGCATACCACCAACCGGCTTTCGGGCTGGATTGACCTTTCGATGACCGAGCGTCTCCAGGATATCACTTCTCATGCTATGACAACGGTGCTCCAGGACAACTTCACGATCGTTGCGGTTACGGGGCTTTTGATGGAAATCCCCGCCGGCACCGGTTTGGATGTTCAAACATTCGCTCATTTTCTCCACGAAAAAACCATGGCACAGGGGGGGTATGCCCGCCTTGAATCCAGGATGCTCCACTTTTTGAACATTCTCTGCCTGCTCGGCCTGTTCTCGTATGCACAAGACCGTTATGTCATGACCACGACGGGAAAGTTGTTTTTCACGAACAAGAGTCTTCCCTTCGACGAGAATGTGTCTATACAGTTTACCACACAGCCGAACTTCGAGATCATCGCGGGACCGGAGATCGATCCGCGCATCCGTTTCAAGCTCGAACTCCTCACCACGAGGAAAAATCGCGATATGGTTCTCACCTTTGTCATCAACCAGGAGGGTATCGGCCGCGCTCGCGAACGGGGGATGAGCCCGGAAGAAGTCATCGATTTTTTCCGGATACACTCGAGGAATCCGGTTCCCCAGAACGTCCAATTCTCCATCGAATCGTGGATCCGGGCATATGGAAGCATCTATTTCGAAGATGCCGTGCTCATGAGGTTCAGGGACGCTGAAACCTGCCAGAGTGTTGCCCACATGCCCGAAGTCACCTCGTATATCAAAGAACAGTTGTCCGATACCGTGCTGACCGTTTCACCTAACTACGTTCCCGCAATTACCGCGATTCTCAAGAAAGCATTGTTCCAGCCCGATATTTATGGTTCCAGGCTCAGAGATAATTCCCGTTCCGGTGTGAAATTCACCGTGAAGACCATCGCGTCACTCAATGAGGACAACAGACTTCCGGAGCTGCATGATAATTTCATATTTCCCGACTACTTTTTCCCGAACGAAGACACCCCATGAAGACCCTCAAGGGATACATCCGTCTCGCCCGTCCGGTCAATGCCCTCATCTGCGGACTCGCTGTCGTGTGCGGCGGTATTATCGGTGACAAGCCGTTCACACGGCTCGGCGAGATTGCTTCCCTCATCTCTTCATATCCCGGAGTGACCGTGAGCCCGTGGGTGTTTCGCACCCTGTCCGCTGCCGTATCCGCATCGCTCATTCTCGCCGCGGGAAATGCATTCAATGATGTCTCCGATCTTCACTGCGACCGTATCAACACCCCCAACCGTCCCCTTCCCTCCGGTCTCATGACTCCCGCCGCGGCAACGGTATACGCGCTCTTTCTTGCCCTGACCGGTCTGTCTACCGCACTCCCGCTCGGTATACCCGGCGTTACCCTCGCGCTCTTCGCGGTCGTCCTGCTCTTCGCTTATGACACGAAACTCAAGGGCATTCCCCTCATGGGCAATGTTTCAGTTGCACTCCTCGGCGGATTGGCGTTCGTCTACGGCGGCATTGCCGGCAATGCGGTCGGTCGATCGCTTATCCCCGCGCTCTTCGCCCTGCTCTTTCACCTCGGCAGGGAACTGGTGAAGGATGCGGCTGATGTTCGTGGCGACAAGGCATCGGGCATACGGACCGCCGCGACAGTCTGGGGCAAAGCGGCCACCTGCAAGCTTGCGTCCGTGGTGTTTATAACGCTCGCGGTTATTACCGCGGTTCCGTTCGCCACCGGGTATTTCGGGATCGTATACCTTATCATCGTTGTTTTGGGAGTATGGCCGGTGCTGTTGTTTACCGCGATTGTGCCGCGTATCAATGTACGGGAGAATAACCTGAGAACTAGTGCGGTACTCTTGAAACTCGCCATGCCGGTCGGCATCCTTGCCATTCTGGCGGGATTCCAGGGGTACTGAGAAACCGCTCCACTCCTGTTGGAAGGACCCTATGCCCGGGGCGACCGCCAGGGGCGTTTCACGATGAGTGCGTGTTTTGCGTGGAGATATGCCAGCAGGATACTGCCGATGATCACGAACAGTCCCCCAGCCATCTCACGGATCCCCGGGTACATCTTCAGGAAGATGCCGCCGAATATGACCACAAAAAGCGGCTGAACGCTCCGAAAGAGCGCAACCTTCCCAACGGGGAAAAATTCGAGCGTCTTGTAGACCGAGATAACATTGAGAAACGGGCCGAAGAATGCCCCGACGACGGCGAGGATCAGCATTGTTGTCGGCGGTATCTCGACACGGCCGTGGGTCGCGAGTTTCCAGCAAAGGAAGAAGGTGAAAAGCGAGATCGACCGCAAGCGAGCGAAGGTGAGCGTCCCGACACGTTCGCCGAAGTTACGCACGATGATCATGGTCATCGCGCCCGAGAAATTCGCGATGGTGAGAAACACGGCACCGAGAAGAGGGATGGAAACCGATTTCCAGGTCATGACGAACAGCCCGGCGATGACAATGCACGTTGCAACAATTTCGAACCGTTCGAGAACCTCGTGCAGGAGCAGGTAACCAAACAGTATGGTAAAGATAATCGAAGACTGGTTGAAGAACGAGACGATCGAGGGGTTCATCATCTTGATCGCGAGGAAAAACAGGGAAGTGCCAGTGAGATCGAGAACAAGATATCCCATCACATACAGAGTGTATTTACCCCGAAGATTTCCGAGGGATATTCCGCCGCTCACAAGACCGTATGCCGTGTGAAACAGCAGGCCGAAACCGTACCACCAGAGGAAGAAATCCTCCTGGGACATCCCCGTAAGCAGGACCTTCGAAACGATGAAAAAAAACGTCCCGCAGACATACGAGATACCGAGCCACATGAAGCCGGAACCCACCGGGGGGTTGTTGTCCGCACGAGTCGTCGATCTATTCTCGGAACTATGTGCCATGCAATCACCTCTTTGCGATGTGCTACCAAAACGCAGAGCGCGATTTGAAATACCTGCTTTGACAGCGTCTTGAACGCCATTGGTAAACCATCGATCTCATCCCCGGTGCTTTCGATTCAAGAAAAAACAGAAAACCCGTGCACTTCTCACCAGTATTCGAACGTGAAGGAATGCGTGAGGAAAACGAAAGCTATTCAATATCCCTGAGCGATGCCGAGGCATCTTCATGGCCATGCTCGGCGGCCTTTTCGAGCCAGTATTTCCCGGCGGAAACGTCCAGTTCCACGCCATCGCCATTCAGGTACATGTGGCCGACGAGGTACTGGGCTTCGATATGATCCTGCTTAGCCGCCTTGTCGAGCCAGACAAATGCCTGTCGCATATCGCTCTCGAAAAATTCTCCCGAGGCGTACAGGCAGCCCATCTGATACTGGCCGTCCGCATACCCGTTTTTTGCGGAACGGTTATACCAGTACACCGCCTTGCTCAAACTTCGTTCGACCCCCTGCCCCTTGTCGTAGAAAACACCGATGAGGTACTGCGCCTCGATGACTCCCTGTGCCGCCGCTTTCTCGATCCAGAACGCCGCACGGTCATGATTTTTTTCGATGCCGGTCCCCCTGACATAACACAGTCCGAGGTAGTACTGTGCTTTCATGTTCCCCTGGTCTGCGGCGCTTTCATACCAGTGTGCCGCTTTTTCCGCATCCTTCGTGACACCCTGCCCCGTCTCGTAGGCATAGCCGAGGATAAACTGAGCTTCCGCATCCCCATCAGCGGCTCGCTGTTGTATCTCAGCTATGGAATACTTCTCCGCACATACCGCGGGAATGGAACAACAATTCATCAGGATCAAAACTGCTCCCAGCAAATGCCTGCCTTTTATAACCATAATTCACTCCGGCGAATACTACGTATTAAACGATGATGAACACTACCATACAACCAGATAAAAACCAACGTTAAAGTCAAGTCAAAATAACCGTGCCTTGGGACTTTTCCGGAAAAGCTGCCCATATTCCATCGGGATCCTTGTTTTTTCCCGTGAGAATTCTTATTATTCTGGTGTTCATTTTTTTGGCAAAGGCGCATAGTATACCTTTTTACTGGTCAATTGTCAAGCCCGCATTATTGTTATACATCTTGGATATGAGACGAAAGACACCCTATATCATTGAGGAGGGTACCACATGTCAGGAAAAGTTACCAGACGCAGATTCCTATCCGGATCGTCAGCACTCGCAGTTGCCGCAACGGTTGCGGGGTCGGCCCGAACCGCCCGCACTGCACCCAAGAAGGGCACGAAAATGAGCACCGCACACAAGCAGAGCTTCATGAATCAGTACTATGACGGTATCATGTCGATCGCCCACGGTATCCGCGACACCCAGGTCGATACGATCGCCCGGGCGATGGAAAAAGCCTACGAAGTGAAACGCAGGGGGGGCTCGCTCTACTCCCAAGTGGTGTACGGTCATTATTCGGCGCACGCAAGCAGTTCCGATATTCCCGGCCAGCCCAACCTGCTCCGCCAGGGCTGGCTTTTGCCGTCTGAGAGCTATTACGCTGCCATGAAAGAAGGCGATTTCCTCATAACGGACATGATCGACGACGGGGTGAAGGCGGCACGCGGCAAGGGCGTTTTCGTGGTCGGTGTGACGAACAATTACTTCAAGTTTGCCCAGACGCCCCCGGGAGCACTCATACCGGAACGGATGGAGACCGCAATCGAGGAGGTTTCCGACCTTGTTATTAACAGCTATACGCCCTGGTATAACGGCCTCGTTTCCGCGCCGCAGATCACAGAGTTCAAGCTGTGCCCATCCACTGGTATCGCACAGCACCTCATTTACTGGTCATGCACCGCTTCACTCGCCAACCTGGTCGGCACAAAGGGAAAAGGTTCGAGTACCGAACCGATCAAGGCTTTCCTCGATCTCGCACTGGAGCGCTTCAGGCTCGTCGGCACCGATTGTCAGAAGATTGACAGGGTGGCGTCGAAGTGGGCGGATTTCGTTCTGGAAAGGCATGCCCGCCTGCTCATCTACGGCGAGCCGTTCACCATTGACGGCCACAAGGGAAACATGTTTGTGAGCGATGCCTGTGGCGCGGCTTCGGGTTCTATGATTTGCCAACCCTACAGCGACGATGTTCGGAAGGGCGACATCGTGCTGATCGGCTCAGTCAGATCGAACGGCGCTCGTGACATTGAGATCGCCCGCACGGCGAAGAAAGCGGGAGCATACACGGTGGCGTTCTGCCCGTATGCAACGGACGGCGACTCCTCCGGCGACAGGTTGTACAAGGAGGTCGACGATGCTTTTAACACGTACTGTGACGAGTCGGCCGGAGTGATCGCAGTAAAGGGAGTCGAAGAGAAAGTCGCACCCATAGCGGGACTGACCGGAAATCTCGTTCTCTGGATGCTGACCGCCCAGTGGACCGAGCACATGGCACGCCGTGGTGAGATGCCGTACTACTGGATGGGATTCCACGAGAACGGCGGTGGAGAATACGATAATTCCGTGCGTCCGTATTTCCTCAAGCGCGGATATTGATTAACGCCGGATAATACGAAGAAAACTGATGAAGCCTGGTGTTCAGAAAGAAAGGAATAGAAAAATGAAAACAGGGCGTGTCACGAGGAGGAGATTTTTCACCGGTTCACTGTCGTTGGGCGCGGTCGTGGCGGCAAACCTTGCGGGGAAATCGGAAGCACAGGAAATCAAGACCGCGTTCGAGACCAACTTCACCCCGGTGGAAAAGAGTTTCATGGACCAGTATTACGAGGGAATCCTCACCATAACGAAGGGCATTCGGGAAACCCAGGTCGCTACCATCGCCCGTGCCATGGAGAAGGCGTACGAGCTGAAGCGTAAAGGCGGGAATATCTATTCGCACGTCAATTACGGCCACTATTCCATGTTCGCCGGAAGCCCCGATCGTCCCGGCCAGCCTTGGGTACTCCCCCAGTGCGGGATAACTCCGAAGAAAGAGGAATTCGAGGCCATGAAAGAAGGCGACTTCCTTATCACCGACCGTATCGATCAGGGATTGAAGGAAGCCCGCGCCCGCGGAACGTATGTCGTGGGAGTCACCAACAACTACTTCAAATTTTCCCGAACGCCTGCCGGAGGGCTCAGTCCGAACCGTATGGAAACCTCCATCGAGGAAGTCTCCGATCTCGTCATCGACAGCCATGTTCCCTGGAACAACGGCCTGGTATCCGCGCCGCAGATCCCGCGGATGAAACTGTGTCCCTCATCGGGCATTTCCCAGTTCCTCGTCTACTGGGCATGCACAGCATCCCTCGCGAACCTCATCGGCACCAAGGGAAAAGGTTCGAGTACCGAACCGGCGGAGACCTACCTCGATATGGCCCTCGACCGCTTCCGGATGATCGGCACCGACCGTCCCAAAATCGAC
>CAYWBT010000127.1:0-9341 GCA_964456585.1 uncultured bacterium | reverse complement strand
GTGGGGATTCCACACCGCAAGCGAGAATGATCCATGGTGGCAGGTTGATCTCGGGGAAATCCTGACGGTGAGAAGCTGTTCTCTTGAATTTGATGACACGCATACGAAATACAAGTATACCATCAAGATGTCACGCGATGGAGAGAAGTGGGAGGAAGTGCCGCTCACACAAGGAAACACTTCGTGGGATCCGCGAATTTCCCATGTGTTCGACAGGTCAACCCGTTATGTAAGGATCGAATTCACCGGCAACGACAATGCTTGGGCAAACATTCTGGATTTCGGCGTGTATCAAACAAACATACATGACTACTATTACAATGTCATGGATCGATACCGCCTTCGCTGGCTGAATGTGATTTACGAACCCGGCCAATTGCAGGCAGTCGCCTACCGTGACGGGAAAAAAATCGGTGAGGCGACCATGATAACCGCCGGCAGACCGGCCCGACTCAGGCTCACACCCGACCGTGACACGATCAGGGCAGATGGGTATGATCTCTCCTATGTGCTCGTGGAGATGCTGGACGAAAAGGGCGTACTCTGTCCGTTGGACGACAGCATGGTGACATTCATGGTTGACGGCCCGGCAGAGATCGCGGCTGTCGGCAACGGCAATCCCCTTTCGCTTGAGTCGTTTCAGGGGGTTCACCGGAAACTGTTTTATGGGAAGGCGATGCTGATTCTTCGCTCAGTTGCTGGTCAGGAGGGTCAGGTTGCGGTGAAAGCGCAAGCTGACGGTGTGACAACGGCACAAACGCTCATTCGAGTCACGCCCTGATTTTTTACCACCCGGGGGTAGGGCGCCTGCTTTCTGGAAGGTGGGCCATAAGAAGCGTCCGAAGATTTTTTTTAAAAAACACTTGCATCCTCATGACTTCATAGCCAGTTTTTATTAATTCGTACCGGCGTTATCGGATGTTACAGTCACATAACAAGGAGGCGTTCACATGTCGGAAAAAGGAAAGTTCAGCCGGCGAGGATTCCTCTCCTCCGCCATCGGATCAGCGGCGATGGGGGTTTCAGGCTGGCCCGTCACCCTTAATGCCGCGCCGCGCAAACTCGACACACCGGAAATCCGCCTCGGGATCGTCGGCTGTGGCCCCTACGCCCATCAGAGCTACCTGTCCTTCATCACCGGGACGATGGGGAACCGCATTCACGGATCTCAGCTCAGGATTACGCACCTCTGGGGGGATGACTACCATCGGAACTATGCCGGGTCGATGGCCGCCAAAATGGATGATGAAGCGTTCCGCCCTGGCCCAAGGCTGTCGAAAGAGACCGGTGCGGAACTAGTAAAACGCCCGGGTGAGATGCTCGGAAAAGTTGACGCAATAATGGTAATGGACTTCGACCGGTCGGCGGATCTGGCGGTGCCGTTTCTTCGGGAAGGAATTCCGACCTTCGTAAACCGTCCTTTCGCGGCGACAATGGCGGACGGGCGGGCGCTTGTGTCTGCGTCCGAGTCGTCCGGGACAGCCCTCTTTACCGGATCGCTCGTGCCCTGGTTGGTTGAAACACGGAAACTGAAATCGCAGGTAAACCGCGACACCCTCGTTTCCTTCCAGGCCGATGCACTTTCGCAGACGTACGGCCGGTATGTGAGCCACGGCCTCGAGTTCATTTACGGGATTGTCGGCAGACAACTCCGGCGCGCGCGGCTGACCGGCTGGGACGGTTCAGAGGGATATGATCCGTCGATTCTGCCGCCGCTCCTTGTTGAACTGGAATACCTGCCGGTCGGGGAAACGCCACCCTGTCGGGGAACAATGTATGCCAGCACGTACCACTTTCCCCACTACTGGTGGTTCCGGGGATGCCATACGGACGGTATGATCGTGGAAGGTTCAATCATGAACCACGACGGCCTCAACCGCACGGATGTGGAGAATCAGTGGTATGTACCCTTCCTGGCCATGGTTGAGCAGGTTTTCCGGACAAACACCTCACCGGAGACAGGTGCCGATATTCTTCACAAGCTCGGCACGCTTCTTTGCGGGCATAAATCAGCGATGAACGGCGGTGCGTGGATTGGTATGGACGAGGTTGAAACGCACCGGCTGACCTCGACCATCATTTCCCGCTGGGACGAGCAAATCTGAACACTTCCGACTATCATGACTCAACAATACAGTCGCCCACACACTGGTCCGCATACACATCGGCAGGTGGGACTATCGCTGGTCTGAAACGGGTTGGTTGAAACCGGCTGGAAGATCACTATCCGGGCACGTGTTTTTTGCATTATTGAAAATCATTTGTGCTTGGAGTGAGAGAAATGAGAGCGTATAATACTCTGAGACTTTTTTACCCTGCTGCGAACGAGTCCCATACCATCTGCGGGCGATTATTCTTTTTGATTCATTTGTACATAAGATATGGTGTAAAAAATTACTGGAGAGACACCCATGAAAATTACCTGTTTCGGTGCATGTGGCGAGGTGACCGGTTCTTGTCACCACGTTGAAGTGAATAACAATCGTATCCTCCTGGACTGTGGAATGTTCCAGGGAAAACGAAAAGAAAGTACCGAAAAAAACAAGTCGTTCCCTTTTGATCCCACGGGCATTGTGAATGCCATCCTTTCCCACGCACACATCGATCACTCCGGCCGGCTTCCGCTTCTCAGTTCCAAGGGATTCGCCGGTAGCATCATTACCCATCGTGCCACCGAGGATGCCTGTCGTTTTATGCTGAAAGACAGCGCCCGTATTCAGGAATCTGACGCCGAATATCTCAATTACAAAGTTGCCCGCGCCTTTCTTGCCGAGCAGGAGACTTCACGAAAGAAAGAGGCGCTCTCAAACGATGAGATGGCATCGATAAAAAAACTCTTCAAACATGATAAATGGTACCTCAACAAAGAAAAAATATGGGAAGTCATGGAAGATAATAATCTCCCCATGATTACACCGCTGTATACCATGACCGATGCCGAAGAATGCATCGAACAATTTCAGGGCTACCCCTATGAAACAACGACGGAAGTCGGGAATAATGTCTTCTGCACCTTCTATGATGCTGGGCATATTCTCGGTTCGGCCATAACCATCCTGGAAGCGAAATCAAATGGCGCCCGTACCGTGATTGGATTCACCGGCGATCTGGGAAGGTTCACTATTCCGATTCTGCGGGATCCGACGCTCAATTTTCCCGCCGAGCATCGCAAACTCGACCTGCTTATTCTGGAAAGCACCTATGGAAATCGGCAGCATGAACCAGCCGGTGATATGAAAGGCCGTCTCTCGGAAGTCATTTCGCGGACTATCAATCGCGGCGGTTCAGTCGTGATTCCTTCTTTTGCAATGGAGCGGACGCAGACGCTGATCTACATGCTTCATGAACTCTATAATGAAAAGAAAATTCCTCACATACCGATCTTTATTGACAGCCCTCTGGCGTTAAAACTTACCGAAGTATTCGGTGAACATCCCGAGTGTTACGATCGCGAGACGCACAGAAGTTTCATGGAGAATAACGAAAATCCCTTCAGTTTCAACACCCTGCAATATGTTCAGTCGGTCGAGGAATCCATGATGCTCAATCGTAACCATGATCCCCATATTGTCATTTCCGCTTCGGGAATGTGCGAAGCAGGGCGTATACTCCATCATCTGCGTTACAGAATACACAACAAAAAAAATACTATCCTGTTCGTTGGATATCAGGCGGAAAACACCCTTGGCCGCCGCATCATTGAACTGGCTGAACAGCACCAAGGTGAGCAGGGAGAGGGGCCGCTGGTTCGGTTCATGAACAAGGAATATCCTCTCAATGCCGAAGTAGTGCAGCTCAATGGCTTCAGCGGGCACGCCGATCGGGATGAGATAATCAGATTCCTGACCACATCGAATCTCACCATCGGACGAATCGCGCTTGTTCATGGCGAGGACGAATCGATTCATGCACTTGCAGATAGTATTCATAATCTTGGCATAGAGACGTTCATTCCCCGATTAGGCGAACCTTTTGACGTTCATCAACAGGATGCGCGGTAGGTTTCATTTCACCATGCGCGGCTGGCGAAAGAATTTTCGGGTGTGCACCATGAACATGAAACCAGGTAATCTCGTTCCTCTTTCCTGCTCACTCACACGGGTATCGTATTGTATTTATTATAGTACATTCTGAGGTACTCAACGGACTGACAGTATCAAGAAGGCAACAACAGGAGCGATATCATGAAAACATATCGACTGAAACGCGACATACCTGTCGAGGAGGATTTTGATCTCGTTGTCGCGGGAGGGGGGCCCGCCGGATGTGCCGCTGCGATCGCCGCGGGAAGGCTCGGGCTCAGGGTACTGCTCGCCGAGGCGGTCGGTTGTCTCGGCGGCATGGGCACCTCGGGCTTAGTCTCGGCGTTCAATCCCATGGCCGACGGTGAACAGTTGCTCGTCCGCGGTATCATGGAAGAGATTGTGGAGACCCTCTACAGCCGCGGATTCATCGCCGACTACATTACCCCCGATTCCTGGCGGAAGAACCTGCACCACTGGACGCCCTTCGATCCCGAGGGATTGAAACTGCTTCTCGACGAACTCGTGTCCGACGCCGGTGTTGCGGTCAGGTTCTTTACCCGGGTCATCGACGTTGATGTGGCCGCTCAGGAAAAACGGGTGAACGGCGTCGTGCTCCAGAACATCGAGGGATACCGGTACGTGCCGGTGAAAGCCGCGGTAGACGCCACCGGTGATGCCGTTCTCAGCGCCCTCTGCGGTGTCGACTGCCGTGAGCCCTTCCGTGATACGCCAGCGCCCATGCCGCCCACGCTCTGCTCGCTTTTCGCCGGGATCGACTGGGAGAAGGTGCCCATGGGCGGGATAAACGGCGGAATCAATCCCCGTGACGAACAGGCTGCAGTCGAACGGGCGGTCGCCGACAAGTATTTTTCCCAGCCGGATACCCATCTTCCCGGCATGATGCGTCTCGGCCGGACACACGCGTTCCTGAACGGCGGCCATGTGTTTCACATGAATGCCCTCAATGCCAAGAGTCTGAGCAACGGTATGATGAAGGGACGGCTACTGGCGCAGGAATACAACTCGTTCTATCGCAGGTATATGTCCGGTTTCGAGAACTGCGAACTTATGACCACCGCATCACTCATGGGCATCCGTGAATCGCGGCGGATCGTGGGCGAATATGAGCTGAACCATAACGATTTCCTCGCGCGGCGCCAGTTTCCCGACCAGATCGGAGTCTTCGCGAACTTCGTAGACATACATCCCTACGAGTGCACCGAGGAGGAGATGAACCGCATTGACAACGAGGTGGTCGACAAGGCTAACTGGCTCGGGGAAGGGGAGTGCTTCGGCATTCCCTACGGCATCATCGTTCCGAAGGGCTGGCGGAACCTCTGGACTGCCGGGCGATGTAACTCGAGCGATGTTCGGGTGCATGGTGCCATCCGTGTCCAGCCGGCTGCGTACCTGATGGGACAGGCTGCCGGAACCGCAGCCGCCCAAGCGGTGAGAACCGGGCAGGCCGCCTGCGATCTCGATACCGCGGAACTGGTCGAAGCGCTTCGTGCGGCGGGATGTTACCTTCCCCAGGACAGCCTGCCGGACAGGATCACACGCTCATGATCATGGCGGCAGATTTTCTGGAACGGATATGAAGGGAGACTGTGGAACAGATTATCGGGACATTCGGCGCGGTCAACTGGCTGGTGCTCGTACTCTTTCTCGCGGGGACGACCCTTGTCGGGCATCTGACGCGGGGTAAAACGACGAGCATGCACGGATTTTTCCTCGGGGGACGAAACATACCATGGTGGGCGGTCAGTGCTTCGATCGTCGCCACCCAGACGAGCACACTCACCTTCATCGCTGTGCCCGCTGTCGTGTTCAAGGCGGGGGGGAACCTGACCTTCCACCAGATGACCTACGGCATCCTTATCGGCAATGTCCTCATGGCCCTCGTGTTTGTAAAATCCTACTACGAGTCCGAGTATTACAGTCCCTACGACTTCATCGGGGCGCGCCTGGATGAGCGCATTTCGCATCTCGCGCGTGCGCTTTTCGTCGTGGGGGCGATCCTCATGCAAAGTGTTCGGCTCCTTTCGACCGCCCTTATCCTCAGCGTGGTTACCGGACTTCCCGTCGGCATCTGCATCGGGATCATCGGGGTGTTCGCCGTGGTCTGGACCCTCATGGGCGGTATCACCACAGTCATCTGGACGGATGTTGTCCAGTTTTTCGTATTCGTTTCGGGCGGTCTCTTTGCCGTAGCGTGGATGCTCCATCTCATACCCGGCGGTATCGCGGACATCCTCGCTATTGCTGACCGTCACGCCAAGCTGGCGCTCTTCAACCTCTCCACCGATCCACGGGCTTCGTACACGCTCTGGGTCGGGATTGTTGGATTCTCGGTGCTCCAGTTCTCCATGGACGCTGTCGACCAGGTGTCGACCCAGCGCATTCTCTGCTGTAAAAACGCCCGGGATGCGCAAAAGGCGGTGGTCTTCTCCTCGCTGGGTGGCATTTCGTTCGTCATGATGCTGACCGTGGGACTCCTCCTCGCGGTATTCTACGACGTCTTCCCGCTTCCCGTGGAGACTGCTGCACGTATTGCCGGAGAACCTGACCGCATATTTCCGTACTTCATCGTGCACAACCTGCCGGTAGGAATTTCCGGGATGATCATCGCGGCACTCTTTGCGGCGGGGATCTCCACACTCGATTCAGCGCTCGCTGCCTTGACCCAGACCGTGGTGACCGGTTTCTACCGCCCGTTCGTGCATCCGGGAGGAAGCGAGCGTCACTACCTCGCCGCCTCGAAGATCGGCGTTGTGCTCTTCTCGGTCGTCTTGTCGGGGCTCGCCTTCATGTTCCACCTCCTGCCGAACGAGGGGCTGCTCAACCTCGGACTCATGGTGCCCGGCTACGTTTTCGGAGCGCTCCTTGGCATATCGATTCTCGCGCTGTTCCGGAAGGGGACGTTTCCGGTGGTTCTCATCGCGGCGGCCTGTTCGGTCATGCTCGTACTCGTTCTCCAGCGGGCGGGAGTCTACTCGCTCTGGTGGTACCCGGCGGGCGCGGTGACGGTTGTGGGGATTGTACTTGTGGTAGAGTGGTCAAGGGGAAGCCGTTAAACCTTGCAGTTCGCCGTAGTCCCTGCGCCGTCCTGAGGATTCACATTGGAAGACGTAACAAAAGCGGAAAACGATGTGCAATTCTAGAGCTTGATAAAAATGTGTCGCTTGTTCATCCAGTAGAGTATCAACCACTCGATGAAAATCACGACTATTATCTGAAAAGATGATCCTGCCGGCCCCAAAACGTGAAAAAACCCGCCAAGAAATATGGTGACGATCGAATCGATTTTATATTCAAAAATACGATGGAAGACGTAAAGAGCGAGGGCATTCATGCCAAAGACGGTGAAGAAATACGATCCTTTTCGGTAGCCTCTCAGGTCAAGCAGATTATATAACACGAGCATGAGGAGCGATGAAAAACCAATCGAAAACACCGTATAGGAGGGACTCCAGATTTTCATGATTATCGGCATGCGGAAACTCATGAGAAGTCCGCCGATCAAACAGGTGCCCGAAACGATTTCCATGAGTTTATTTTTGTGAACTGCCGCGGTGTCGCTTCGCAGGATGTCGCCGACAACCGTACCCATCATGGTGTTGGCAATTTGAGGGAGGAACAGCAGGAGCGTACCCCAACCGTCGGGATGAGCTTCCCGCAACAGCATGGTATCGATATAAAAGACCAGGGTGTGATTTTTTTCAAGCGTTCCTGCCGGTATGCCGGATGCAGGAATTAATCCGAGTATCATCCAGTAGAGAATGAGAATGATTCCCGACAAGGTAATGCGTGAAACACTGCTTTTTCTTAAAACGAGAAATGAAATAAGATAGGTAAAGGCAATGGGTTGAAGTGCGCTGCTCCATTCAAACAATGTCGGTGACTGTACATCAACGGACATGATGATCGAGCCCAGAAGGAAAAGAATGCCGGCTCTTTTTATGACATGTACAAATTGTGAACCATACGATTGTCCCCTCGAGGCCCGTTTCGCAAATGAAAACGGCATTGCCACACCGACGATGAATAAAAAGGATGGGAAAACAAGGTCGATAAGTCGAATACCGATCCAGTCGGTATGATTGAATTGATGCAAGAACATATCGAGTGCCGGAATATTCGCCGTTCCGAAGCCCTTGTTTCCGAGAAGCATACCGAAAATTGCACATCCCCGAAAAACGTCGATCGACTTGATTCTATGCGACGGGGAAAGAGTACCGTTCTTATCGACCACTATTCCCCCATTTTCATGCTATTCCCTGGACTGGTTGAAAGGTTTTTTTTAATCCTTTGCCTCGATAAATCCTTCAGCCGTTCAGGGCATAAGCAGGGCAGATTTTAATCCGTGAGTTAAGTATCTAACGTTGCTTTGCCTAGTTGCGACAGTCTTGGCCGATGTTCACAAGTGCCTGAAAGCCCAGCCGGTCCTCGAGCTGTTTTAAATAGAGGCTCTTGGGATCAACGTGTTTATCCCAGGATTCTATGTAGCCGTTTTCCTTTGTCAAGTCCTGGAACTGGGTATTATAGACGGTTGCGTGGATACCCAGGTGGCCGAACGCATAGTTTTGAGCTGTCGGAGGTTTCTGAATGAGGTATTGTCCCTCGCAATTCCAGAACACACAGTTGGCCCCCGCCCACCCGATGGAGATGTCTTTCCAGAAACGTGCGGTGAGTGGTGCATGAACATTATCGTACAGCGCACCGGTCACATAATGGTAGTGCGGTTCGCTGCTTGAATAGGGTATTGTCACCGTGCAGTCGAGAAAAACGTTTGGGCCGCAGGTTGTATGGTTACTCATGACGAAAGAGTGGCGGCCCTTGTCAGAGGTGCAGCGCTGGACGAGGACCAGTTGCCCACCGCCGATATTGTAGACGAAACGGCGTCCGCCACCCCGTATCGATACCGGTTCCAGCGATATACAATCCTGAAGGGTCACCCATTTCGATCCCTCTCCGATCGAGACCATGCTCCCGGCGAAATGAAGTGCGGTTACATTCCTGATCCATGCATTCTTAATATTGTTCATGACAATGAAATTCCAGTAGTGTTTTTCATCCGAATAGTATTCTTCCCCGTAGTAGGGATGACGGTCGATATTACTGAATTCATTGGTTCGAACAGTCATATCGAATTCGGACATACCCCGGAGATTTTCAATACCGACCTGAGAAATACGCCCCTCGTCGGTATACGTGACAATTTCTCCGCCGCCCCATTTTTTTTCAATGGCACAGGTAATCGGCACATCGACGGTAATCTTGTTGCCCTCGATGTTTTTGATGATACGGTCGTATTCA
>CAYWBT010000126.1:0-9383 GCA_964456585.1 uncultured bacterium | reverse complement strand
TGGTCGCCGATCCGTTGTTCGTTGACCCGGCAAACGACGATTATTCACTCAAGCCCGATTCGCCCGCATTCGATCTTGGATTCGAACCCATCGATCTTTCGACTGTGGGATTGCGGGGGAGGCACTAGACAGAACATGTTACAATCAGGAGGGATGCCATGAGACTGATGAGACGGGATTTGATAACTATTTTGGTTGTTGTGGCAGTTGTGGCGATGGGGAGCGCCATCGGAGCTGAAGAGTGGGCGCTGTATGTCGCTCCTGCGGGAAACGATTCCTGGAAGGGGACACTCGATAAACCGTTCGCGACGATTTCAAAGGCACGGAACGCAGTCAGAGCGGAGATAAAACGGGGACTGAAGATGCCGGTAACCGTCTATATCCGCGGCGGATGTTATGAGTTGACGAAATCGCTCGTTTACACACCGATGGACTCCGGCACCGAATCCTGCCCGATTACTTACCGGGCCTACCCGGGCGAGAAACCAGTCATCAGCGGGGGAAAGAAGATCGCCGGGCCCTGGCGGAAAATCGAAGGCGGTGTCCGGGTTCTCAGCATCCCCGCGGTGAAGGCAGGTGACTGGTACTTCCGCCAGTTTTTCCGCGACGGTATCCGTCAGACAAGGGCACGTACCCCAAACAAGGGCTACCTCGTGATAGAGGAGACCGATCCCGAACTCGGCAAGACCGCACTGCGTTACAGCTCGGGTGATGTGACGGCATGGAAGAATCTCACCGATGTTGAGTTTGTGGTGTTTCACTCCTGGAACGAGTCGCGGTGTATCGTATCGGAGATCGATGCGGCGGCGCAGACTGTCCGTTTCAAGGGGCGCGTCGGCGGCTGGGGTATTGGTCGGGGTGGAAAACGAAACCGTTACTTTATCGAGAACGCCCGCGAGTTATTGGACAAGCCTGGAGAATGGTACCTCGACCGCGCTGCCGGCGACCTGTACTACCTGCCGCCGGATGAGAGCGCCACTGCAGAACTCCGGGCGCCCGTGCTGACCGAGATTCTACGGCTCCAGGGAGACCGGGAAGCGGGGAACCACGTGCGGAACCTCCGGATTTGCGGCCTCACCTTCAGCGATGCCGACTGGACACTCCCACCGGAGGGGTACCCGAGCTGCGGGGACGTTGGAGACATCGTGCCGCCCTCCGCAATTACCTTCGATGGTGCCGATAACTGTGTATTCGCAGACAACACCATCCGCAACGTGGGAACCTATGCATTCGAGGTCACCGGTTCCGGAAACAGGATAGAGGGCAATACCATTTACGACTGCGGCAGCGGCGGCATCATCAGCCGCAGCTACCAGGGCGAGCGGAATAGCATCGTGTACAACCACATCCATCATTGCGGGGAGGTGTATGCCAGCGCTGTGGGGATAAACGTGGACGACGGCGGCGGAGAAGTTTCCCATAACCTGATTCACAACATCGCCCAGTCCGGTATCTACACCCGCCACTGGGCGACCAAAACACAGGAGCGCGAACGCCGCTACCAGGAGCAGGGGCTCATCTGCGAGTACAACGAGATCTATAATGTCATGGAAAAGATCAACGACGGCGGCGGATTCTTCGTGCGGGACTCGAATAATATCATCCGGAACAATCTCATTCACGATGTCTACTCGTATGAGACCGGCTCCCCGGGCTGGGGCATCTACCTGGGTTGTGAGACACGTGACACCCTGGTTGAACGGAACGTGGTGTACCGCACGCGTGAGAGCGTGCACGTCTGGTACTCCAACCGGAACAACACAATCCGGAACAACATCTTCGCCGACTGCCAGCTCAGTCACATTTATTACCAGAATCCGAAAGACCGCAACCATGACAACATCGTCTGCGAGCGGAATATTTTCTTCTCACTCCAGAGTGATGCCGATGTGTTCAGGATAAACGAGAAACGATCGGCCCCGGTCACCTCTGATTACAACGTGTTCTGGAACCAGACAGCCTGCGTCTGGGACAATCCGGTCATCAGCGGCATGACGGGCATGGTCATGTTCCGGCAGTGGCAGCTTGGGGGATACGATCAGCATTCGCTGGTGCATGATCCGCTGTTCGTGGATTATCTGAATGACGATTACACGCTCAAACCCGGCTCGCCCGCGTTCAAGCTTGGATTCGAACCGATCGATCTATCGACGGTCGGTCTGAGAGGACGGACACGATAAGAAGATGGGTGCGTCAACCGACATTCTTCGAGGATTTGGCATGTTTTTGATAAGTGGTGTCGGATTCGTTATTTCGTTTTTAGGATAATCGGAAAAAGGTGAAATTGTGCGGGCACATGACTGTATGTACTCAATGAGTCATCCCCGCTTTCGTAGGAGACTATCAAACCATGAATATACAGCGTGTAACGTCTTTTTGTCGTATCACATGCTTTACCGCTGTACTTCTGCTGTCAGTTCTGTTTTCACCAGCATCAGTGTCTCATGGCGCCGACAATTCAAATAAGGAGGATCGGCTGGCATGGTTTCGTGAAGCCAAGTACGGCATGTTCATCCACTGGGGTCCCTATTCGCATCTCGGTGGCGAATGGAATGGAAAAAAGGTCGAAGTCGGCGAACAGGCAGAATGGATCATGAAGAACATGCAGATACCTGTCGACGAGTATCGAGAAATAGCGCGGGAGTTCAATCCCGTGGACTTCGACGCTCGTGAATGGGTAAACATCGCACAAGCCGCCGGGATGAAGTATATTGTTATAACGGCCAAGCACCACGATGGCTTTGCCATGTATCATTCGCAGGTTTCGCCCTATAATATTTCCGATTGGACGCCGTTTAAACGTGATCCGTTAAAAGAACTTGCCGAAGCCTGTGCTGAGAAGGGGATCAGGTTTTGCTTCTACTATTCTCACCGTGAAGACTGGGATCATCCTGGTGCCTACGGGAACGGTTGGGATTATGACAATGATTGGGATGACTCCTACTATGATCCTGATATTTTTGAAAACTACCTGGAAGAGAAAGCAAAACCGCAGATGCGGGAATTGCTGACCAACTACGGTCCGATCGGTTTGGTATGGTTCGACCGGGGGATATACACACTTCAACAGGGGGAGGAATTCATCCGGATCGTCCGTGATCTGCAACCGGCCTGCCTGATTAACAGCCGGATCGGCAGTTATCTCCAGGAATCGATCGGCGACTACCAGAGCATGAACGATAACGGCATGCCGATCGGCGGTGTCGAGGAGTATTGGGAAGCCCCGCAAACGCTCAACCGAACCTGGGGCTATAGCAAATTTGACACCGAGTGGAAATCTCCCGAAACGGTTATCCGGCGCCTTGTTGAAATTGTGAGCTGCGGCGGCAACCTCTTGTTGAATGTGGGACCGACAGGTCTCGGTGATATTCCTGCGGCATCGGTCGATGTTCTGAAGCAGGCGGGCGAATGGATTCAGCGGAATGCCGAGAGCATTTACGGCACGACCGCGAGCCCCTTCCCGCCGCTACCGTTTGGATACTGCACAGTAAAGGATTCGAAACTCTACCTCCACATCAGGGATTGGCCGGCCAACGGTATCTTAACCGTGCCCGGTCTCCGGAACAGGATAAAGTCGGCATATTTACTGACTAATCCCGAACGAAAACGGGCCATTAAGCGGAAAGTCAATGAAGCGTATATTACCGTGCCCATCCACCAGCCGGATTCTCCAATAACCGTTCTCGTTCTCGAAATCGAAGGCCCGCCTGATGTCGATCCACCGATCGTGCAACAGGGGGACGGCGGTACGATCGAACTGAGCTATGTTACCGCCCTCACCGGTGGAAAATCGGTGAAGCGGTTTAATGTCATTGCCCGCTACCATATTGCACAGTTGACGGTGCCGGACGATACCGTGAGCTGGCATTTCACCGTAAACACTCCCGGGACCTATACCGTGTCCATAACCTATGCCGCCACGCAAGATTGGGAGGGGAACATGTACTCAATGAGCGTTGGATCGGAATCTCTCGAAGGCAGCGTGCACTATACCGGTGAACGGTATCGATATAAAACATTCCCGGTGGGAACGCTCACTATCGGGGAAGCGGGCGAGCACGTGTTAACCATCCGTCCGAGCGAGCGGTCCGGACAAAACCTCATGTGCCTGCGTTCTGTCACGCTCGAATCCCGGTGACCGGTAGGATGGAGTGCCCGGTGTCACCTGAAAAAAAATATGTGTCAAACGGAGGAAACAGGAGAAGTTAATCAAGTATAACTAATTGTGGAATCATGTTCTTATCGAATTTAAATGAGGAAATAGCCACATATCGGAAAAGGGAGGATAGCTGTGTTTAACCGCAGGAATTTCATAAAAACAACCGCGCTTGCTGCACCGTTGGGGATGTTAAAACCGGTCGATGTTTTTGCGGCGCGTTCAAGGAAAACGACCGGTTACTTCGGTGTCCATCCGTTTGTTGAGGAGCATCCCGAAGCGGTTTTCATCATGTTTACCGATGTCGATGTCAAGACGAACGCGAAAGCGAACAAGAAAGAGGGAGAAAAATTCGCGCATGAGGTGATCATCCCGAAAGACGAATCGGGGATTCCCACGACACATCTTATCCCCATCAAACCTAACATAACCGGGGGCGGCGGCAATACCCACGAAACCATGGGAATCATCACCGACCCGCATTTCGTGGAAGGTGTCATCGAGGGGATGAAAACGCTCGGCATCTCAAAAAAGCAGTTTCACCTTCGCGAAGTCAACTGCGCTAACTGGAAGAAGCACGTCTATTATCCGATCGCCAGGCGCACCGGCGCGGATCTGCACAACATGAACGGCCGGGTGCAGGGCATTGATAACGAGCATCTGTCGTCCTGGTCAAAGTCGCACAATGTCATCAGCGACGACGAACTCCAATGGGTCGATGTTCCCGACGGCGTGGTGTTCCGGAAAATACCCTACCTCTGGCCTATCAATGCGCCCGATACATTTCTCCTCAACATCGCAAAATTCAAGGCACACTCCATGGGTTTAACCCTGTGCTGCAAGAACTTTCAGGGCGCGGTCGCAAACGGCTATCAACACTTCTGCCAGAAGATGGGGAGCATAATGACCATCCCTCCCGAACATAGGAATCCCACTATCGAACGGGACTATGCGGCCAGCATGAAACGTCATGTCGCCACGCTTCCCCGCTGGGACAGGCCGATCAAGAGCGACGACGATCCCGCACGAAACGCTGTCGATGTCTATGACCCCGTCTGCCAGGAACTCTGGTCACACCGGACGCTGGACAACCTTTCTGCCACCAGGTTCGGCCTCCATGTTGTTGAAGGCATCTACGCCCGTGACGGTAATTTTAGTCCAGGTCCGAATCCCGAGGGGAATGAAAATAATCCCCGGGGGACTGCCTGGGATTACATGACGAACATCTTGATTTTTGGCATGGATCCTTTCAAGATCGACCTCGTCGGGAAATGGCTCGGTGGACATGAGCCGGGCAACTTCGGTTTCTTTCATATTGCCATGGAGCGGGGGATGCTCCAGGTCATGAATCCACTGAATATACCGGTCTATCAATGGCATAACGGCCAAGCGGTGCGGACGCCCCTCACCAATTTCACCCGCACCCCGCTGAAATCGTACTACCTGCACAAGGATTATAACGGCGGCAACGAACCGTACTGGCATCTTGTCAACGAGCCCTTCGACTACCGCACTGTCGACGAGGAGAAACCATCGGCTCCGTCGCAACCCGGTGTGAAGGTGCTTACCCAGGGATACCAGACCGCTTCCTATCCCATGCTCTCGATAGAATATACTGTTCCGGGCACAGGAAACGTGATGCTCGAAATACTCAACGATAAGGGCGAGACCGTGGAGATTCTCGTCAATGCCATCAGGGACTGCGGAGCTCACCTGGCGTCCTGGAATACGAACTCCTACGACTCCGGTAACTATGCGTATCGTTTCCGCTGGAACGATTTCAGCGAAACAAGAGAACTCCGTTTCCGGAAAGGCTGATTCTCGGTTGTCTCTGGAATGCCTGATGCAGGGATCGGTCGGAAGTCACTCTTCAGCGAGATGCCGACATTCCGGCGGCAGTGGGGAGCTGGGGATGTTCAGGGGGGGAAGACGGAGGTGTACGGGCGACGCGGGGAACTGCTTTCTACCTTTTTTTTAACGAGACGAACATGAGGTAATCATACCACCACGGAGGATGCCATGAACACACGACGCGAATTTTTAAGGAAAACGGCAGCAGGCGGAATAGCGGGAATCGTCGCCTCCGGAATCGCACCCGCATACGCGCAGGAAACGACGGTAACCAAGACGGGTGTCAGCCTGGAAGAAGCCCAAGATGTTCACGACAAGATGCTGATCATCGACGGTCACAACGACACGCCGGTCGAGCGAGTTCACCGGGGAGAAAATCCGCTAAACTGGAAGCAGCGTGATCCCGCCTATCATATGGACATCCCCCGGATGAAGGAGGGGGGATATGATGCCGGCTTCTTTATCGTGGGGAACGGCCCGTCGGCAAACCTCTGGGTGACCACCGAACGCACTCTGGCGCAGATCGAAAAGTATCCTGAGGATCTCATGCTGGTGCTTTCCTCCTGGGAGGCGCTCCGTGCCCAGGAAACGGGAAGGATCGGTATTATTCTGTCCATCGAGGGAATTGGACGATGGTTGGATGGGAATGTCGATACCCTTCGGCTCCTGTACCGCTTTGGTTTTCGCCTGGCGGGCATTACCCACGGAGAAGGGGGAACTGAACCGACCTTCCTGCAGGGCACTCCCAGCCTCTATCGCTCCTGTACCCTTGAAGAACGGGAAAATGACCGTAAAAACGCCGGCGGACTCTCTCCCTTCGGCAGGGACATCCTCAAGACGAGCAACGAGCTGGGTATAGTGACCGACCTCTCCCACATCAACGACCGGGCCTTCTACGAGGTACTCGAACTCACTTCACTCCCGCCCATCATGAGCCACACGGCGGTTTTCTCTCTCGGCCAGCACGCGCGCTGCATGACCGACGATCAGATCAAGGCGCTCGCCGCGGCAGGCGGAGCCATGGGCGTCGCTTTTGCGCCCCAGTTTATCGATCCCGATCCCGAAAAGGCCACCATCGACCGTCTGGTGGATCACATCTGCTACGTGATCGATCTGGTCGGCATCGACTACGTTGCAATCGGTACCGATTTTGACGGGTTGGGTGCTACCGTTCCGGTTGTCCCCGAGGTATCCCAACTCGTGCATCTCACCCGCAGTATGCTGAACCATGGCTTATCAGTAGATGAAATTCACAAGGTTTGGGGCGGTAATTTCCTGCGAATTTTACAGGAGGTTATTGACCGGCCGGCTCCGCGCAGGCGGTGACAAATGGCGGACAAGCACCCGGACCTGTCTGCTCGACGGCCATTCAGTCCTCCGGATGCGTTGTCGCTTGTCATGCTTTTCTGTGTACGCCGGTGCCTGATGTGCATTCATGAGCTCCGGTACGAACGTTATTCGTTCTGAAAGAAGGTGCTTACCCGAACCGTTCCGGTCACCCATGAGCGGAACGCTGGGGGAAATTCTCGTGGGGATGAAAAAGGGAGAATACCATGGGGAATAAAGTCATCATTATTGGGGCAGGTATCGCCGGATTATCGGCCGGATGTTACTTGCAGATGAACGGCTATGACACCGAGATCTATGAATTACATAGTAGCCCGGGCGGCTTGTGTACATCATGGAAGAGACAGGATTATACCATCGATGGTTGTATTCACTGGCTGGTCGGCTCGAGTCCGCACGATAATTTTTATCGTATCTGGGATGAGTTGATCGCAATGAAAGACCTGACGTTCGTGGATTTCGACGAATACATACGGGTAGAAGACAGGGACGGCAGATGTATGAGGGTCTTTACCGATCTTGATAAACTGGAAGCCGAAATGCTCGAAAAGGCACCGGAAGACAGGAAGGTAATTATCGCATTTACCCGTGCGATACGAAAGCTTTCAAAGCTGAAGATGCCAATTGAAAAAGCGCCCGAAACATATAGCATACTGGATGGACTTACACTGTTGTGTCGGTTTCTTCCCTATCTTGGATTGTTGAAAAAATGGAGCGGAATCTCCGCACACGATTATGCTGAGAAATGTACGAATGCCTTACTGAAAAAGACATTTGAGTGTATGTTTATACCGGAAATGTCCGCCCTGTTTCTGGTTATGACCATGGCATGGATGAACAAAAAAAGCGCCGGCTACCCGATCGGCGGCTCGTTGAAATTTGCCGGATTACTCGAGAAAAAGTATGTAGAACTGGGCGGCACGGTTAATTACCAGTCACGAGTGGTACACATACTTACCGAGAATGACTGTGCGCGAGGGATTATACTGGAACGGGGACAGACGCACCAGGCAGATATCGTGATCTCGGCAGCCGATGGGCACACGACAATTTTTGAAATGCTGGGGGGACAGTATGTCGATAAAACCATCAGACGATACTATGACACCTATGAAACCTTCCCCTCCTACATACAGGTGTCACTGGGCGTTTCGAGAACATTGAACGATGTTCCGCCTTCACTGTTCGTTCCGTTGGAGAAACCGCTGCTGATCGATGAAGATGCTCAATCTGATATGTTAGAATTGAGAATATTTAATTTTGATCCCACCCTGGCGCCGGAAGGGAAAACCGTTATAACCTCTATGTTTCCAACACGAAATACTTCCCATTGGGTGAACCTGCGCAACCAAGACCGTGACCGTTACCGGGCGGAAAAAGAGAGAATTGCACTGGAAGTAATTGCGGAGGTAGACAGGAGATTGGGAAATATCAAGGAGCATGTTGAAATGATCGATGTCTCGACTCCTGCGACGGTCATCAGGTATACAAACAACTGGAAGGGGAGTTTTGAGGGGTGGATTTTGACCCCCAAGATAGGATTGAAACCGATGAAAAAAACACTGCCGGGACTCGCACAGTTTTACCTGGTTGGCCAGTGGGTTGAACCGGGCGGCGGACTGCCCACCGCACTCCTGTCAGGAAGAAATGTTACCCAGATCATCTGCAAGAACGATAACAAGAAATTTCGTACCATAACGAACTAACCGCACAACAAGTACCATTCTATCTTTTCAGAATATCAAGGGATCCGTTAGCAGGTGATCTGGGAAGATTAGCAGGTATCAGGGGTACGATGATACCAGTATAGCACGTTGGAGTAATGGTTACTTCTCCGGTGAATAGTTTGCCCAACATAATGAATTATCTGGGGCTTATAGACGGGAATATTGAAATGAGGCCGCAGGTGAGATAGGGCACATGAAATTACCGCGTGGTACAAAAAAAAGCCCGTCAGCCGGGCATTTCAAGAATTTGGCTCCGGTGGTAGGACTCGAACCTACAACTTAGCGGTTAACAGCCGCTCACT
>CAYWBT010000125.1:0-9520 GCA_964456585.1 uncultured bacterium | reverse complement strand
TTCTGTTCTCGTTCCATAGCCTGTCAGTCCGCATTCCCCGGGAGCGCCCGGAAAAAATCGATCGCCTATACCCGGTGAGCGTACCGGTCAAATAGTTACCCCGGCCGGTCATGCAGGGAAAATACCGCGCGGCGGAGTTCATTTCCTGATAGAAAATGTCAGCCCCCGCTCCGGGTCGACAATCTCCGGCCGGATTATCACCCGCTCATGATTTATTTCGGATGAGCCTTTCACTCCCTCGACCGAGAGTTTCATTTTCTTGATATCGCGCGCCATCACCGCAAAATCCATATCCTCGGGTATGTCGATTCCCCTGATTCTCCAGGTATCGTCGCCGAATTCGATCGAGCGGAGAATCCTCTCGCGGGCCGTCCACCACCGGGCGAGTTCCAGGCCGGTCATGGAGATGGCATTATCGAGCCGGCACCGTGAAAGAAACGATGGATAGAAGGTGGAAAGGGCGGGTATTTCTGACCTGTCCATGTTTCCGGGATGAACAAGCACGCTGAAGAGCCCTCCCGCCGCACGGGCATACAGGTAGGCTTCGGTGATCCTGCGGCTCGCGCCCTCGGGATTGTCCGCGGCATGCAGAAAGACGCCGTCCATGAAGTTGAGCGGTATTTCAATCATCCTGCCGGCGTCATGTGAAACAGGGAAGGGGAAAAACGGCGCCGCCATGCCGTTGCGAAAACCCGGCCTGTCGCTGAATCCGAGCGTGGTATCGTAGAGGAGTCCCGCTTCCGCTGCCGCTTCGAGCGTTTTGCCGTGCCGGAACATGAGATAGTGGTGCCGCATTCCCTGAATCTTGAGCCCGATCCTGTGTTCGTAGGCATTGAGCTGCCTCCGCAGTTCCCGCGCATCGAGGAAGGCTTTCCGGGTGCCATGCAGACCGAATTCGTTGCCGCTTTCCACAATACGCCGAATCATGGCGGTAATTTCAGCCGGTTTCCGGTGGTAGATCGGATCGATATCGCGCTCACGTTTCAGGTATTCGTCCCCGATGGGCGCGAAGAACCAGGTCGATTTGAATCCGTTGCCGCTTTCCATGAACAGAAGATCGTCGAATATCCAGTAGGGATCACGGCCGCGCATCGCATCGCCGAGCGAAGCAACGGTGTCTATCAGCCGACGAGGCTTGAACCGACAGAGCTCGCCGAGAGACAGCATCAGTTCGTATATCGACCGCTTGACCGTCCACTTACGGACATTATCGAGATCATGACTGATAAACAGGGCGTGCGATGCCGACCTCGGCCACCGCGGCAGGTAGAAGAGCGGGAGGCCGATTCGACGGTAGACATGGTGAATAACCTGTTCGATCAGGTTGAAGTGAAACGAAACGCCGGGGGAGTTGATGACACTCTCCGGCGCCGGTTTGTGACGGCCGAAGCGGTCGTGACCGGTCTCGAGCTCAAGCTCTCCCGACAGTATCCGTATGGTTGCCCGAACCAGGTCGGCGGTGAATAGCATGGTAAGCGTCGTATCCGTCATACCCTCCAGAACCAGGGGGCCTCCCTCGTACGTCCGGACAAAGCAGGTGAAATTCTCACGGTTCAGCTCATGAACCCTGGCGAGGATCGGCGCTTTCACCGTCATATACTCGTAATGGAGCGGGTCTTCAGGAATGGCATCGTCGCCGGAATACGGCATGGCAATGATCGCGGCATACTGCTCCGCATAATACCTGAGGTTATCCTCCGATATGTCGCCGTACAGGAGTGCGACCGGAGCGCGCGCTCCCCCCTGATACATGCCGATCGGTATACCGGAGTGCACCCGAAAATTCCGGGTGAAAAGCGTCGCCGGCTCCTCGGGCGGTGTTGCCAGAATCAAGTCTATCATACGTTACGTAACTCCGAATTCTATCAGTTGACGCCCCACAAGCCGATCGCATGGCAGCGGGCGCCCCATGAAACCGTACTGGTGAGACGGATGGATCGAAGGTGACCCTGTTCATTTCATACTTCATGCCGGAGACGAACCTCAGAGTACCGGTGGTGGTGAAACCGTGCCCGACGGCTACATCCCGACGTATACCATATTAAAGCAAAAAAACACTGCCTATTTTTTCACCAGACCCTTGACGAAGGAATAGACCCCAAACGCCGTCCGTGTCATCGCTGAAGAATAATATTCGGTGACATAGTGCGGCGTCAGTATCCCGCCGAATCCTTTCTTGAAAAACGCAATTTCCGGGATGTTGGCGCCCACCAGATCGAGAGTCGAATACTCACCGGCATAGCGTTCCGCCGCTTTCCAGATCAGCAGGGAATCTGCACCGGAATAATTCTTTTCCGGCAGCGTACCGTAGATCCAGGTATACACCGTCTTTTTATCGAGCACCAGCAGTTGGAGGGCAATGACATCACCGTTCTTCTCTCGGGCGGTGATCATCTCGATCCAGTCGAATTTCAAGAGATTGCCCACCAGGGTGGTCACCATGTCCTCTGATACCGGGGGTATCCTGTCACGGTCTCGAAAGATCCTCACATACAGGCGACCGACCTGTTCCGCAGTAATTCCGCCGCCGATTTCCACCGTTTCCGCGGCTTTCTTTATTTTTCTTTTCGCCCGTGAGCGGAGGCGCTTTGCCGCCAGGTCGCGGTCTGTGATATCCACCAGATAGGTATACCTGACTCTCTCTCCCCATCCCTGCCAGCTGAATGGCCGGATATCAGAAAACCCTGGTGTGTGAACAAGAAATACGTTGTCATAGTTTTTCTGGAGATAGCCAATCAGCTTCTCGGCACAGAGCAGTTTCAGGCTCTCGTTATCGGCGTACTCTCCGGCGAGCTCGTCGGCGTAGATAAAGCCCCCGTACGGTGTCAGAAGAGGCGTGGTGGCTTTTTTCAATCCTCCCCGTGATATCTCGACAAACGAGGTGCCGGCAATCAGCTTGTCTTCATCCCAGACACCGAGGATAACCGGGCTTCCCCCATGCGCCGCGGCCCCGGCATGCATCCACGATGAGCTTGAAAAAACGGTGCCGTGCGGAGAACGTGAAACAAACGAGTCCCAGAGGGAAGCATCGATAACCTTTTTAATCTTTATCTTTTTTTCCAAGGAAATTCCCCTCCATAATGTCTCTGGCGCTCACAATCCTGAACAATCCCACTTTCGATCCCAGGAAGATATAGGCTCCGAAAAAGATGGCGAGTGATGCCAGCACCGCTTTCATGTCACTATGAAACGCTCGTGTCAGCATATAGGCTATAGTTGCCGCCAGGGAACTTGTCAATAGGATATCAAAAAGAGTCCGGAACGGAATCAGTTCCCGGATGCCGATTTTCAGATTTGCCAGAATGTACCATACGAGTATAATAACCTGAATGTAGGTAGAAATCACCGTGGCGATTGCCGGACCGAGAAATCCGATCTTGATGACAAAAAGAACATTGAGGACTGCATTGATAACGAGTGACCAGAAGGCTGCAATTAATATGATTCTCGGTTTCCCGAGCGCAATCAGAATCACCCCGAGGAGAAATATCCGAAGCGGCATCATCAGCAGGTATATCCTGAACGGAGCCACCGCGTGATCGTATTCGGGCGTGAACACGAGCGGTATCAGGTGGTCGGCAAAGATCATGAGGTACAATCCCAGCGGCCAGATGACTTTTGAGGTGAGCTTCAGCGCTTTATTCACCATAGCGACAAATCCTTCGGTATCCCCCTGGTGGTGGCAGGAGTTAAGCACCGGGGATGCCACGCTGAATACCGACGAAACAAACACGCTGATAAACGGCATCTCGATGGCGCCAACCGAGAAGATTCCCAGGGGTTCGGCACCCAGGAAAAACGAAATAACGAACTTGTCGAGCCAGCGCGAAACAATGTCGATGGTGTTCGATAGTGCGATGGGCAGGGCGAAGCTCATCTGCAGAAACACCGTCCGCGATACCCGGAGGAACGTCCGGGAAAAGAGCGGGCTGTCCGCCATCCCCAACTTGTTAACATAATGGAGTGCGAGCACCAGCTTGACCAGGCCGAAACCCGCCATGGCACCAAAGAGCGACTGTATGGAGCAGTTTGTCACGTATTGCCAGACAGTCAAACCTATAAAGAAAAGGCCGTGGATTGTGCTCAAAACGAACAAGTACTTGATACGCTTGAAAATGATAAAAATCGGATCGGAGCAGGCCGACAGGATGATAAAAGCACCGTAAACACCGAAGAGACGGATGCTCATCTCAATCGCAGGATTTTTCTGCAACATTGCAAACCACGGCGCACCGAACCATAAGAGCAACGCGACCACGATACCCGCTCCGGTCAGAACGATAAAAGTCTGGCCGATGAATCCGGGCCACTCCTCCTTGGAAAGCCGTGGTAGAAAATAGTACAAGGTCTCCGGTATGCCCAGTGAAAAGATCATGAACAGGACACTGAACATGAACACCTGCTGGAATGATCCATAGCCGGAGATCTTCAGCGACCGGGCCAGTCCGATATTAAGAATAAACAGACTGAGGACATAGATGCTTCTGCCGGATCCGATGATACCGACCTCTCCCCCGAAATCCCTCTCATCAATCACGACGCCTCGCCCTTATTGCAATGAAAGACTCCATACCGAAAACCGCACACAAGAGAGCATCGATAGCGTACCATACACGATAGGGAAGAAAAAAGGATAATCCCGGAAGTCCCAGAAGATCCGCATATCTGCTGGAGAACTTGATACGTTTTTCAGGGATGAATCCCGCCTCAGTGAGCAGCGCCTGCAAGACTGTGTCATCAAACGAATGAAGATGGGCGTTCACCGGTGTCTTCTTGTTACAGTGGATACAGAGGGTATACCGCATTTTTTCACGATACGGCGTCGAGAGCACCACGAAGCCGCCGGGACGGATCACACGGGCGATTTCCCTGACCGCATCACGTGGTTCTTCGAGGTGTTCGAGTATCTCACTCGCCACTACTGCATCAAAACTGCCATCGCCATACGGGAGCCGGTAGATGTCGCCCTGGACAAATCTCACTTCCGGAGAATCACTCCCCCTTTCGGCACACATACCCGCTGCCCGATGAATGCTGTCAAATCCGAGATCTGTCGCAATCACCCGCACACCGCTACCATGACGGGAACGGATCAATCCCGATAATTCACCTATACCGCTGCCCACATCGAGAATGCGGGTGACACCGGGATCCGCCACCACCATCTGCGAAATCGTTTCCAGCCGTCGCTGCTCGCTGTACCGATAAAAATGACCCATGTCACGGGTCACCTGCATATCATGGGCATCAATCGCGTAATGGTCGATGTAATTGGAATACTTAATAGAAAAACTCCTCGAGGTGGAAGTGCCGCTGTCATATTCCCGGCAGGGAGCGTCCCATCGGTTCCTCGGTATTCGGTGACAGCATGTCAACCAAAACCGTCGACTCCTGCCATTCCCCTATCGGTACAGTATACTAACATTACCAGACTTTTACAACGGCTAACCCGGACCGGTGCAGCGAGTATTTCCATTGCCGCAACACAACAGCACACCGCCGAAATCACCGTCGTTGGAGTTTCAGGAAGTTCAGGCTTTGTATCCCCCGAACAATGCGATCACCAGTGCAAGGAGGGCGCCGATAATCATGAGCGCTTTCGCCATCCAGTTCATTATTGCCATCCAATCATGAGCATGTGGTATAGTAAATACATCCCGTGAGATTCGTCAATTCCACTAAGTGAAAAGTTCATCAAGAGAAAGGCTCCAGAACGCGTGGTACCCTTCGTGGATGTGCAGGCGCAGACGATCGGCCGCGCGGTGCAGGTCGTAGACCTTCTGTATCTTTTCATACGCCCTCGTCACACTTTCGATTGGGAAGATGGCATCCTTCCTCCCCGACTGTACGATGAGCGGGCGCGGAGCGATCAGGCCGGCAATGTCCGAAAAATCCGCCCAGTGCGCCAGATGCGGAACATAGTTACAGCTGCAGTGCCGCACCTGGATTATCGATCCCTTCATTTCAGTGACATACCCCGAGATTATCGCCCGCTTGATACGATCGTCGAGCGCCGCGGTATACATGGTCATCATGCCGCCGCCGGACAGCCCGATACAGGCGAGATCGTCCGTGTCGAGGTCATCCCGGAACCCCAGCCAGTCGATCAGTACACAGACATCCTTCGCACGGATCCCGATCAGGGTTTTACCGACCTGTACCGCATTCAGAAACGGTTTTTCGCAACCGCCGTCGAATCCGGGCCGCGCATCTTCCACATAGTCCAGCCGCTCCCCGAAGGCAAACAGTTCGGGGGCAACGGCGACCCAGCCTTTCCTGACACACTGGAGGGCATAATCGGTATTTAAAAGTGTAATGAGTTCTGCATGCTCGTCGTCCGTGGGCATGTTAAGCACATCCCGCGCACCACCTCCGTGACCGTGCAGGCAGACTACCACCTTTGCCCGGTCAGGTTTCGGGAGCGGCACCAGCACATAAAAGGGCATCGAGCGTCCCGGCACAACAGTGAGTTCCCACTTTTCACGAAGGTATCCGTCGCACGTTTCGGTTGTGAGCAGCTTCGCTTCCGGCGGCGCGTTCGCCGGAACATGGCTCTCGCCGAGCAGTTCCCAGAGCTTTGCCCTGAGTTCACCGCGCCAGGCTTTGGCTTCATCCCGATCTGCCGCCCGAAAGGCCAGAGCCGGCGGATTGTCATCATAGACTTGTTCGAGGTAGGTCAGGGGCGAGTAACGTACCGGTTCTTTCATGGTAATTTTTTTGGGTGGGAAGGGATTCTCGTCAACAGCCCCTCCGGCATCCTCATCAGCTATCATGCCGAATGCAGGCATCAGCACACTTCCTTTCAGCAGTTCACGGCGTTTCATAGTTCAGGCACCTCACTTCATAGCAAGAATAACGGTCCGTCAAAATCCTGGTCAAACACATTTTTTGTAGTGTAACCGTTCAGCCTCCCTTTGTCAACCACGTATTCAGGCCTTTCGTACGCTGTGTCTTCATCCTATATGCCGTGCGTAAGGTGGTCAATCACGATCTTCAAGCCGATCCCGATCAGGATGACTCCACCGACAATTTCAATCCGGCGGCTGAACAACAGCCCGATCCATCTCCCGAGGGTGATGCCGATGGTCGTAAAGGCGGCGGCGACAAGGCCGATTACCAGGCTTGGAACCCATATATCCGAGCGGATAACACCGAGGGTAATACCCACCGCCAGGGCGTCAATACTCGTACTCACCGACAAAAAAACGACATTCACACCGACCGTTGGATCGCATTCCAGCACCTCCGACGTATGGTTTCGGAGGGCTTCATAGATCATCTTTCCCCCGATGAAAAGCAGGAGTACCAGGGCGATCCAGTGGTCAAACGACGCGATAACCTTCTGGATAGACTGTCCCGCAAACCACCCGGCAATCGTCATGAAACACTGAAAAGCCCCGAACGATAAGGCGAGCCTGAACGCGTGTCCCACGGTGAGTGTGCAGCCCAGTGCGACGCCGACCGCGATCGAAACCGCAAACGCATCCATCGCAAGACCGACCGCGATGGCAAAGAGTGGAAAAAACTCCATGGCAAACCTTCCCGATGAATCAGTATATGCGTATGCCGGAACATGCGGCTCATGGTACCTTTCGGCAAAAAACGGCGAACGGAATCAACCGCGATACCGGGATCACCCACGCTTAACGCCGATGGCCATGATCGAAAGACCGAACGGTACAGGCAGCACGCGTTCGAGAGCTACAAACGCTGGTGTCAGCCTGTTGAACAGGGAAAGCTGTCCCGTCGGGAGAATCTCCCTTCTCAGCACCCGCGAGCTGAGAAACCAGCCGAACGCGCCGAACATGTTGAATCTCCAGCATTTCTCGGGCTCGAGACCAACGGCTTTAAACTTCGTCCGTATCCCGGATATCGTATAGCGTCGAAAGTGATCGAGATTGATGTCGAGCGACCCGTAGAGTAGCGGGTGCGCTGGAAGCTGGAGGATGACACGTCCCCCGGGCACGAGGAGCGAGGCAATTTCCCCAAGCGCGTGTCCGTCGTCCCGGATGTGCTCGAGAACATTGAGGGCGATCACCGTATCCACGCCCCTGTTCCGCAGGTGTGCCGCCGATCCCTCGAGGTCGTAGTGTTCACATGTCACAGCGGGATGGTCGCGGAACCTCTCCGCGAGGGTATCGAGATACTCATCCTGGATGTCGGTAAGAATCAGGCGCTTTGCGACTGTGAAGAACTGCGACATGTTCCCGATGCCGGAACCCACTTCGAGAACCGTCTCGCCGAGCCACGGCATTATTTCCCCGATGATCCAACGGTTGTAGGCATCGACCGCGCTCATCCGGTTCAGGGTTTCCCTGCCAATATCGTCGTGTTTAACGGTCATATCAATCGAACAGCCGGAACCGGAGAATGGCAAAGAACGCGCTGACAGCATCCTTCCAGCCGATCTTCTTTCCCTCACCGTAACTCCGGCCGCTGTAGGAAATGGGGATTTCGTATACCCGTACATTGAGGCGTGCGATCTTGGCGGTCAGCTCGGGCTCGACCCCAAAGCGCTTCGATCGTATGGTTATCCGCTTCAGGATATCGCTGCGAAATACCTTGTAGCACGTCTCCATGTCGGTCAGGTTCAGGTTGGTCATCATATTCGATACCAGGGTCAGCATCCTGTTGGCCACCGAATGCCAGAAATAGAGGACACGGTGCGGGGCTCCCATAAACCTCGACCCGTAAACCACATCAGCCTTCCCGTCGAGGATGGGCTTGAGGAGATTGCCGTACTCCGCGGGGTCATACTCGAGATCGGCGTCCTGCACGATCACTACGTCGCCGGTCACCTGCTCGAAACCGGTCTTTAGCGCGGCGCCTTTTCCCTGGTTAAGCTCATGGAAGAATATGCGGAGGTCGGATTCACCTGCCATGCCTTCGAGCACCTCACGGGAACCATCGGAGGAGCAGTCGTCCACGATGATAATTTCCTTCTCGAATGGTGCCTGGCGCACCCTCCTGATGATCTCGGGGAGGGTGTCATGCTCGTTGTAGACCGGCATTACCACGCTGAGTTTCACTATTGCTCCCTGCTCGATGGTTTTCGTCTCTTCAGTAAGGTAAAATATATAACCTGCGGCGTCAAAACGATACTTTTTTTTCGTGCCGTGAAAGAATCGTGTGCTACCGACAAGCTTTATAAATCGTATGATCGGAAGATGTCCTTCTTGACTCTCCTCCGCGATTCTCGTATTTTTAACGGCATAATCGGGGGAGTATATGGCACGGAAACAGAGGAAAACGACAACGAAAACAACGGTGTCCCTCGAGGAAACGGTACGGTCACGCCTCGCGGGGATCAGGCGCATTGTCACGAAACGGGAACCCTGGGTTCCCTGGATCACAGGATCACTCTACCTCGTCTGGATGACATACTTCACCTTCCGGTATCACCCGATCGGCAATTTCGGCGTGGAGACGGATTTCTTCGCCGAACTGGTCATCCAGGCCCGGCAGCTCTTTGAAGGCGGCTTTTCACCGGTCAATTACGGGCTCAAGGGGCCGGTCTACT
>CAYWBT010000124.1:4300-9588 GCA_964456585.1 uncultured bacterium | reverse complement strand
CTTCTCCAGATTACCGAGTATCTCCTTGGCACGCGTAATGACCTTCGGGGGAAGACCGGCAAGCCTCGCGACTTGTATTCCCAGGCTCTGGTCGGAACCGCCCTCGATAATTTTCCGCAGGAAAACGATTTCGTCGTTCCATTCCTTGACTGCCACGTTGTAATTCTTCACCCGGGGGAGCAGCATCTCGAGTTCGGTTAACTCATGGAAGTGCGTGGCGAACAACGTACGTGCCGCCGTACTCTCGATCTGATGCAGGTATTCCACGATCGCCCAGGCGATGCTCAGACCGTCAAAGGTCGAGGTTCCTCTGCCGACCTCGTCGAAGAGCACGAGGCTCCGCGGGGTGCAGTTTATCAGAATGTTCGCCGTTTCGTTCATCTCAACGAGGAAGGTCGATTCGCCGCCCGCCAGGTTGTCCGACGCCCCCACGCGGGTGAATATCCTGTCCACGACGCCGATATGGGCATAGGATGCCGGGACGAACGATCCCGTCTGTGCCATGAGCACAATGAGGCCCACCTGGCGAAGGTAGGTCGATTTCCCGGCCATATTCGGTCCGGTGATGATGAGAATCTGGTCGTCAGTATTGTTTACGAAGGTTTCGTTGGAGACAAACTTTCCCGCGGAAAGCAGTGTCTCGACCACGGGATGCCGGCCGTCACGGATATCGATAACGTTACTTTCATCAACGATGGGACGAACGTATCCACGCCGTTCAGCCGTCACAGCGAACGATCTGAGCACGTCAATAATCGCCGCCGCGGAAGAAAACGCCTGGATGGTAATCACCTGGACGGCAACCTTCCGGCGGAGTTCGAGGAAGAGTTTCTTCTCACGTTCGGCGATACGTTCTTTCGCGCCCAGCACCTTCGCCTCATACTCCTTGAGTTCCGGGGTGATGAAGCGCTCGGCATTCACCAGCGTTTGTTTGCGCATGTAGTCATCGGGAACGTGCTTCAGGTTTGCCTTGGATATCTCAATGAAGTAGCCGAACACGTTATTGTACTTTACCTTGAGATTGGAGATTCCGGTACGCTGACGCTCCCCTGCCTGGAGTTCGGCAATCCAGGAACGTCCCGACCGGGTAATCTCCCGCAGTTCATCCAGTTCGGCGTTGTACCCGTCTCGAAACATACCGCCGTCCGTTATGAGGAGAGGTGGTTCATCAACGATGGCCTGTGTGATCATGTCGGAACAGTCATCGAGGTCGACGATCATATCGGAGCATTGTGTAAGAATGTCGGCCCTGAAGCTGCCAGCAATCTCCTTGAGCGGTCCCGAGCAGGCGAGGGACTGAGCGAGGGCTACAAGATCACGCGGCGTGGCGCGTTCGAGGCAGACCCGGCTCACGAGACGTTCAATATCGCTGATTGATTCCATGATATCTTTTATTTCTTCGATCTCGCGGGGATGTTCCATGAGTTCACTGACGCCGTCATACCGGCGGATTATTTCTTCTGGAGAGATGAGGGGATTGGTAATCCAGAACTTAAGGAGCCTGCACCCCATCGGGGTGTTTGTCTGATCGATTACTCCGAACAACGTTCCCCGGGAACCCGTACCGGTCATCGAGGTGATTATTTCAAGGTTGTATCGCGTCTTGATGTCGAGATACATCGTTTCGTCGGGGCGGTACCGCTTGATGACATTGATATTGGTGAGCGCAACTTTCTGGGTGTCGAGAAGGTAAGAGAGAACACCGCCTGCCGCCTCGATACCGCGAGCCGTATCTTCGAGGCCGAATCCCTTGAGACCCGCAACCTTGAAATGATCCCGAATCAAATCCTCTGCATACTGCCGCTCGAATGTCCAGCCGTCACGGTAGGTGATCATGGTGTCTGCCAGGCGGGACTTGATCGATTTTTCCACCTCCGGGGATTCGTTTTCTGAGAGGAGCACCTCCGAAGGACCGATCCGTTCGAGTTCGTCGAGCCAGTTTTTACCGACCGGTACTTCACCCGCGAGGAACTCGCCGGTAGAAATATCTGCCAGGGCGAGGCCGGCCTGCTCGCCATCGAGGGCGAGTCCCACCAGGAAGTTGTTGCTCCGTGAATCGAGAACTTCCTCTCCCATGACAGTTCCCGGGGTAACTACCTGGACGACTTCACGGCTGACCGGGCCCTTCGACTCGTTCGGCAATGAGGTCTGTTCACAGATCGCCACCTTGTACCCGGCCTGCAGCATTTTCGAAAGGTAGCCGTTCAGCGCGTGGTAAGGTATGCCGGCCATGGGGACGGGGTCTTTCTTTTTTTTATCGCGCGATGTCAGGGTCAGACCGAGCACGCGGGATGCTGTTTTTGCATCATCGTAGAACATCTCGTAGAAATCACCCATCCTGAAGAAGAGTATGGCGTCGCCGTACTCCTTCTTGATCGCGAGATACTGCTGCATGACCGGCGTGACTGCTGGCTTGGACATGATTATTTTCCCGTATGGTGAAAAACCGTTTGTTTTAACGACCGAATCTTACTGTCAACCGATCAGGATTAAACGCTGATGAACTATTTTCGACTGCGATAACCGGACAATCGCGTTGCCGGGTATGACAGGAGGTATCTTTCACCGCATTTCCCGTATCATTCAAGGATCACCACGTTTGCCTTGATACCTGCCGCCTCGGTGACCGTCCCGGCAACTTTTTCCGCTTCGTCTCGGGACGGGTAGTACCCGACTCTGATGAGAAAGAGATGTTTTTCCCCAACCGTTTTCATGTCGATGCGGACATCGAAACCGCCCTCCTTCAATGACCGCATCAGTCTGAGGGCGTTGGTTCTGTCACTGAACGCTCCCACCTGGACGGAAAACCGAGCCTGCTCCTTATCGCTTGATATTTCGCCGGGGACGTCGTCCGAATCCGGCCGGCTGGAAGGCGTGTTTCCCATTTCGAATGCGTACACCGAGCTGCCGGAAAGTCGTTTTCCCTCTTCCCGGAGGGCATACGCCTGGTAACTGTACGGATAGTTCTGGAGGAGACGTTCCATGAATTTTTCGGCATTATCGTCGTTGCCGAGCTTTCGCCACGAGAGTGCAATCACCTCGAGAATACGGGGAGTGACTGCACTCGTTTCGTCATGTTCATCGAGTGCTTCGAGGGCTGTTTTGAGTGCTTCGTTCCAGTTTTCGAGGTTGACCTGACACTCCATGAGCCCCGTTAGGGCGAGGAGATGTTTCTCGCCGCTCTCGTCGAGTTTCCGGCATGCCTTAAAATATTCCCCCGCCTCTTCGGCTCGGTCCTGTGTCAGCCTGATAATCCCCATGCGGTAAAGGGCGCCAGCCGTGTTTACGCTCCCGGGATACTCCTCAAGCAAACGCATAGAGAGCGTTTCCGCTTCGGAAAGGTTGTCCGCAGAAAATACCAGCTCGGCCCGTTGAAAGAGCGCCTCCGAAGCCAGGCTGGAATCGGCGAGAATCTCAACTTCCTTGTACCACCAGAGCGCCTTGTGGTAATCCGTTTCAATCCGGGCGAGATAGTAGAGTACCAGGGGATTGTCCGGCTCTTCGCGGCGGTACCTGTTCAACTCTTCCCGTGCCTCATCATACCTGCCCTCGTTCAAGTGTCGGAGGGCTTTTTCCGGGGTGTTGTAACCATATTCAGCACCGGTCGTTTGACCGTATCCCACAAAAACCACCAGTAACAAACCGGCGATAACAATGACAGCCATTTTCACAGTATTCTACCCACCAGTGATGCGCCCGTGGTCGATTCTACGAGCACACGGACAAACGAGCCAACCGCATCATCGTTCTGCCCCGAATTTACAACGACCGGGATACTGGCTTCAGTAAAACCAAGCCAGCCTGAACCGTCCTTACTTCGATCCTTCACAAGAATCCTGATTTCCCTGCCGATATAGTCCGTGTTTTTTTGCACGGTGATTTCGTTTTGCAGGGTGATGGCCTCCCTGAGCCGTGAGATGCGCTGCTCTTCGGGAACTTCGCCTGAAAGAAGACAGGCTTTCGTTCCCTCGCGCTCTGAATAGCGGTACAGGAAGGAATAGTCGAAACGAGTCCGTTCCATGAGTGCCAGCGTCGCCCGGAAATCCTGCTCGCTCTCGCCCGGAAATCCGAATATGAGATCCGTCGTGATGCTTATGCCTTTAATCAGTTCCCGTGCCCGGTCGATGAGCGACAGATACTCGGCGACCGTATACCCCCGGTTCATCGCTTCGAGAATACGATCCGAACCGGACTGGAGCGGGAGGTGGAGATGATTGCAGATATTTTCCCGCTCCGACATGATCTCGAGTATACCCTTCGTCAGGTCTTTTGGATGTGAGGTCAAAAAGCGTATCCAGTCTATCCCGGTATCGGAAACCTGTCTGAGGAGACCGGCGAAATCAAGGGAACTGTCACGGTATGAATTGACATTCTGGCCAAGGAGGGTGATCTCCCTCCAGCCATTTTTTCTCAGTTCAGCAACCTCTTGAATGATGTCCGCCGCCGGCCTCGATCGCTCCCTGCCCCGCGTGTAGGGTACGATACAGTATGAGCAGAAGTTATTACAGCCGCGCATAACAGCAACCCAGGCGGATACAGGACTCGATCGTACCGGCGAAATACCACCGTACGTTTCGCCGTGATCGGAATCGGTATTGATTACAGTGTCGGTAAAAGCATGACGAATCATGCCGGGGAGCTGACGATAGCTGTCCGGGCCGGCAACGATCCGGACTGTTTCGGAGAAGAGTTCATCACCGAGCCGTTGCGCCATACAGCCGATAACGCCAAAAAACAAATTCGGTCTGTTTTTCTTGAGCCGGAGCAACTCGGTAAGCCGACCGCGCACGCGTTGCTCGGCATTTTCACGGACGCCGCAGGTATTGAGCAGAATCACCTCGGCATGCGCTATATCGGATACTGTCTGAAAACCGTCAGCCTCCAGGAGAGACTGTACCAGTTCCGAATCGAGCTTGTTCATCTGGCAGCCGTAGGTTTCGATGTAGACATGAACATGGTTCATAACGTATCGTACTGGAGAGTAAGTGTGTAAAAACCGGACAGAAGAAATATATAAAAAAATATGAGGTGACATAATAAAAAAAGCGGCCCGGAATACGAACCGCTTTCTTTATGGGATTGATGCACGTTACGCTTCTTCCTTCTCCGTTCCGGAAGACTCATCGGAAGAAGTCTTGTCAGCCGGAGTGTCGGGCTCTTCGGCCTTTTCCTCTGGAGATTCGACTGTTGGCTCTTCCGCAGGTTCGGCAGCCTCCTCGGGAGGCGCTTCACTCTCCGCCGGAGCCTCAACCGCTTCGTCGGCGGAAACAGCTGCTTCCTCTTCGGCC
>CAYWBT010000124.1:0-4200 GCA_964456585.1 uncultured bacterium | reverse complement strand
CTCCGCCGGAGCCTCAACCGCTTCGTCGGCGGAAACAGCTGCTTCCTCTTCGGCCGGAGCGGCCGCTTCGGACTTGGGTTCGGAACCTTCCCCGGACTCCGCTTCGGGTTCGTCTTCTGCGGTTGTATCTGCGGTTTCTTCGGCAGATACCGACTCCGTTTCGGACGGTTTTTCTTCAGCCGCCGGTGTTTCAGGTTCGGGAGCCGTTTCAGCTTCAGGCGATCTAAGCCCGGAGGCATCGATGATGTCGCTGAATGCGTCGCCGAGGGTAACCGGTTTCGGTTTGTACTTCTCCCGGAACTGCTCGAATTCGGCCTTGTCCTTGTCCTTGAAGTATTCCCGTACGCTGAGAACGATCTTCCGCTGGTCCTTGTCGAATTCGATGACCTTCAGGGGAATGACATCGCCGCCCTCGAATGCATCGGCAGGTTTCTTGATGTCCTGCCCAAGCTGGAAGGTGGGGACGAATCCCTCGATATTGTTCTCAAGTTCGACCACCACACCGCGGTCAAGAATGCGTATGATCGTACCGCTCGTGATCATTCCAACCGCAAACTTTTCCTCGAGAGTCGACCAGGGATCATCGAATATCTGCTTGTGACCGAGGGAGATACGACGGCTTGACTTGTCGATGTCAAGAATGATGATTTCAACCGTCTCGCCCTTTTTCATGACTTCGGACGGGTGCTTGATACGCTTCGTCCAGCTCATGTCGGAGATGTGTACGAGGCCGTCAATGCCTTCTTCGATCTCGACAAACGCACCGAAGTTGGTGAGATTTCTGACTCGCCCGTGCACCCGGGAACCGACCGGATTACGCTCGTCGATGGTTCCCCACGGATCGGGTTCGAGTTGCTTGATGCCGAGTGAGATTTTTTCCCCTGCCTTGTCAACATTGAGAACCTTGCACTGGATTTTTTCACCGATGGAAACGATCCGCGAGGGATGTTTCACATGCTGTGTCCAACTCATCTCACTGATGTGTACCAAGCCTTCGATACCTTCTTCGAGCTCGACAAAAGCACCGTAATCGGTGGTCGAAACCACCTTACCGGTGACAACAGAACCCTCGGGATACTTCTCCTCGACATTCTCCCACGGGTAGGGGGTGAGTTGCTTTGTGCCGAGGGAAATACGCGTTTTCCCCTCCTCGTAGTTCAGAACCTTGACCTGAATGGTATCACCGATGGATACCAATTCGGAAGGATGGCTGATCCTGCCCCAGGACATATCGGTGATGTGCAGAAGACCGTCGACACCGCCGAGATCGATAAACGCGCCAAAATCGGTAATATTTTTTACCGTGCCCTCGCGAACCTGGCCGATTTCCAACTCCAGCAGAACCGCCTCGCGCATTTTCGCACGTTCTTCCTCGATGACCGCCCGGCGCGATACCACGATATTCCGCCGGATTTTATTAATCTTGATAATCTTCAAACGGCAGGTTTCACCGATGTACTGGTCGAAATTTTTCACCTGACGAATATCAATCTGAGAGCCGGGAAGGAACGCATCGACACCGAGCAGATCAACTACGATACCGCCCTTGATTCGCCTGACCAGCTTTCCTTCAATTTCATCGTTATTGTCGTAAACAGTCTTGATCATGTCCCAGACCTTCATGAAATCGGCTTTTTGCTTGGACAAGACCAGCTGGCCCTCCTGGTTTTCGAAATCTTCCAGAAAGACGTCGATCGAATCACCTACTTGAATATCCAGATTATCGCTGAATTCATTAAGAGAGATTGATCCTTCGCTCTTGAATCCGATATCGACGATCACAGAATCATTGGTGCGCATTACGATCTTACCCTGAACGATTTTCCCCTTCTCGATAGACTTCATAGTCTCATCATAGAGGTGGAACATGGAAGTAAATTCTTCCTCGGAATAATCGCTCTCCTCGAACAGGCGTTTTGCTTTGCCAGATAGCTTGGTGAAAATCGAGACATCGGAGATCTGGCCTTCTCCGTCGTCTGTTAACGGTTGTTTTTCAGATGTCTCTACTGAGTTCATCTCAGTATTTTGAACATCACTCTCCACGAATAATTCCTCCTTAAAATTGGATTTGGCCAGATTACGCACGGCCATAGTGCGATTTGCTTAGACTAGAGATATCGCACATTATTTTCTCAGATACAAGCAAATAATGCGCTTTTTTTGTTTCCGCTTTAATTTCCGACGGTTTGAAGGGAGGGAGGAAGTGTATGGTGATCCTGGATTTGAACGGTGTTGCATGGAAGGTCCCCTCAATCAAGCAGGGAACAACCGGGACATCCGCCTGAACCGCCAACATCCCGATTCCTTTCTTTGACGGGCCGAACGCACCGGTCTTCGTCCGGGTACCCTCGGGAAATATTATAAAGCAGCTGCCGCTCTTCAGGCGGGAGATGACGGCTTTGAGGGTGTCACGGGTGTAGCCGCCGCGGTCGATGGGGATTGAACGAGACGTGAGCAGAAGCTGACGTATGAAGGGAATCGGAAAGAGTTCCTTTTTCGCTATGAAAGAAATCATCCGTGGAAGGATGCATCCAATCGCGGGCGGATCAAGAAACGAGGCATGGTTTGGTGCGAGAATGACGCCACCTTCCATGGGGACGTTTTCCATTCCCTCCCATGATATGCGGAATACCAACCGGTATAACAGAAAAAACACGGTTTGCATACAACGATAAAACAGGGGACGGTGATAGTGCGTTGTCACAACGGTATCGTTCACTGCGTATCCTCCCGGACGATGGACACGATGACGTCCACCAGTTCATCGAAGGTCATATCGGATGAATCTATATAGACGGCATCTTCGGCTTTACGAAGCGGTGCGAGGCAACGCTCCATATTCAGACGGTCGCGTTTTCTGATCTCCTCGATGAGTATCTCCACCGTGATATCAGTACCCTTCTCGGCAAGCTCCCGATGCCTTCGCCGTGCCCGAACCTCCAGGGATGCGTCGAGATAAAGCTTATATTCCGCATCGGGGAAAACAACCGTACCGATATCGCGGCCTTCCATGATGACACCGCCCTTTCCGCCGATCCTCCGCTGGAATTCAGTCATTTTTTCACGGACTGCCATCTGTGCGCTCACCTCGGAAACGGCATTGGTGACATCTCTCTCACGGATTCTCTCTGAAACATCGATCCCGTTGAGTATGGTTCGCTGGTGGCCATCCTTCATGACGAGCTCTACATTCGAAGAGGCTGCGACGCGTGCAACCTCGGATTCATTTTGCGGATCGACGCCGTGATTGAGCACGTCGAGAGTAACTGCCCGGTACATGGCGCCGGTATCAATGTACACAAAGCCGAGCCGCTTCGCCGCAGCCTGTGCAGTTGAGCTTTTCCCCGCTCCGACCGGCCCGTCGATCGCAACAATCGGTTTTCGAATTCCCATAGACTGCCTTTTCCGTTACCTGAGACCAACCGTTTTCTTCAACAGATCGATCTCGTCTTGTTCGAGGGGACGGTATGCGCCGAGGGGGAGACCGCGTGCGGTAATCCCGCCGAAGGATAAACGCTCGAGTGATTTCACCGGGTGGCCGATATGCTGAAACATACGGCGGACCTGACGTTTCCGTCCCTGGTGGATGGTGAGTTCCACAAAGGAACTGTCGTCACCGCGCTCAATAATTTTCAGGTGTGCGGGAGCAGTCGGTCCATCTTCGAGCGTGAGCCCCCCGCGTATTTTTTTTACGTCGTCATCAGTGATTTTTCCCGCGATCTCGGCGGCATAAACCTTGTCGACTCCATACGAGGGATGGGTCAAGCGGAATGAAAGATCGCCGTCATCGGTGAAAATCAGTACGCCGATCGTATCCGCATCGAGCCTGCCTGCCGGAAATATGCCTCGCATGTCTTCCTTGAAAATATCGTATACAGTCGATCTGCCATGCGTGTCACGTGCAGAAACAAGCACGCCCATCGGTTTGTTCATAACGAAATACCGTTTGTTGCCGGTGTAAAGGAGTGGAGAACCGTCAAGGGTGACCGTATCGGCATCAAGATCGATCTCCTGGGCAGGATGTTCGGCAACACATCCATTCACCGAGATTCGCCTTTCAAGGATCAACACCTCCGCCTTGCGCCTCGAGGCAATACCGCAGCTGGCAATGTAGCGATTCAGTCTCACCGTATCGTCAACGCCTCAATCACTCGTTCTCGGTTGGTGATGTTTCCTCCGGTGCTTCACGCGGCGGCATGG
>CAYWBT010000123.1:0-9648 GCA_964456585.1 uncultured bacterium | reverse complement strand
CGAAAATACCCGGCTGGGCATTCCGGCGATCATTCACGGTGAAGGTCTCCACGGCTACCAGGCAGAGGTGGCGACGAGTTTCCCCCAGGCGATCGGCCTTGCCAGCACTTGGGACCCGGCGCTGGTGGAGGCGGTTTACGCAGTCGTTGCCCGGGAAATGAGGGCGCGCGGTGTTAACCAGGCACTAACACCGGTTTTGGGACTTGCCCGCGAGCCGCGCTTCGGCAGAACCGAGGAGATGTTCGGCGAGGACCCGTATCTCGTATCGCGAATGGGTGTAGCGAGCGTCCGGGGATTCCAGGGTCCCGGCCCCCTGATAGGGAAGGAACATGTTATTGCCACGGTCAAGCATTTTGCCGTCTATAGCCAGCCTGAACGCGGTATCAATTATTCGCCGGGGAACTTCTCGGAGCGTATCATCAGGGAAAACTTCCTGAAGACATTCGAAGCGTCCATCAGGGAGGCGGGTGCCATGAGCCTGATGGCGTCATACCAGGAAATAGACGGGATACCGTCCCATGCCAACCGGAAACTTCTCCAGGGTATACTCCGCGAGGAATGGGGATTCGACGGTTTCGTGGTAGCGGATTACAGCGGTGTCGAACAGTTGATGTCGCGTCACCATGTCGCCCATGACATTGCCGAGGCGGCGAAAAAGGCGCTCGAGGCGGGAGTGGATATTGACCTTCCCACCGGCCAGAGCTATGCAACACTCCTCGACCAGGTCGAGAACGGTACGATTTCTGAGGTGACGCTCGACCGGGCGGTCGCGAGAATTCTCCGCGCCAAGTTCCTCCTTGGTCTCTTCGAGGATTTCTCTACCGATGCGAAGAATGCTGTGAAGATTACCAACTGCGCGGAACACCGGGCATTGGCTCTCAAGGCGGCGCAGAAGGCGATCGTGCTCTTGAAGAACGAGAACGGGATGCTCCCGCTCGACCGGGACGGGATACAAACGTTGGCGGTGATCGGCCCGAATGCAGCAGACGTGCACCTGGGAGGGTATAGCTGGGAACCACACAAGGGGATCAGTGTTCTCGAGGGAATCAAGAATAAAGTTGGCAGGAACATCGATGTGCGGTATGCCCTCGGCTGCAAGATCACCCAAAACGAGCCGAGCTGGTTCGGCGACGAGTCTACACTGGCTGATCCGGTGAAGAATGCAGCGCTGATCAAGGAGGCCGTAGAAGCTGCTGCTTCCGCGGATGTTGCAATACTCGTTATCGGTGGCAACGAGGCGACCTGCCGCGAAGGTTGGTCAAAAAATCATCTCGGCGACCGGAACTCAATCGAACTCCTCGGCGAACAGAACAACCTTGTCAAGGCGGTCATGGCGACCGGAACTCAGACCGTGGTGGTGCTTATAAACGGCAGACCCCTCGCGATAAACGATATCAAGGAACAGGTGCCGGCGATCCTCGAGGGATGGTATCTCGGCGAGGAGACCGGTACGGCGGTTGCGAATGTCATTTTTGGCGACTGCAACCCGGGGGGGAAGCTCCCGATCACCTTTCCCCGCTCGACCGGACACATCCCCGCGTACTACAATCACAAGCCCGGTACCGACCAGGACTATCTCTTCGAGAGCAGCGGGCCGCTCTTCCCGTTCGGATTCGGGTTGAGCTACACCACGTTCTCCTATGCGAAACTGCGTGTAATGCCGGAAACGATCGGTACCGGAGGCACTGCAGTGGTCAGCGTGGATGTCACCAACACGGGCAGTGTTGCCGGCGATGAGGTCGTGCAGATGTACCTGCGCGATACGGTCAGTTCTGTTACCCGACCGGTTAAGGAACTCAAGGGTTTCGAGCGGATCAGCCTGAAGCCGGGCGAGACACGAACCGTATCGTTCGAGGTGACACCGGACAAACTCTCCTTTCTCGACGAACACATGGAACGGATTGTGGAACCCGGCGAATTCACCGTCATGGTAGGCACGAACTCTGAGACGGTGGATATGGTGACCCTCACCGTCGTGGATCGATAGCGTTGAATTTCGCGTTGTATCCGGAACGATAAACTCCTTCGGGCGGTAACATTTTCAGGAGGTTGAATTATTAGAAGATTCAAACTGATAGCATGCGGTGTGTTTCACCGGGAAATCGATGCAATACGCGACAAAATTCCCGCGGATGTTGAACTGATCGAAGTATGGCTGGAGCAGGGGCTGCACCGCGAGCCGGACCGCCTCAACCGGCTCATCAAGGAGGAAATCGCCGCTGCCGAATCCGCCAACGAGGATCTCGATGCCATCCTGCTCGGGTATGGCATCTGTTCGCAGGGAACGATCGGAGTGAGCAGCGACCGGTACCCAATCGTGATCGCACGTGCCCACGACTGCATCACGATTTTCCTCGGCTCGAAGGAACGGTACCTCGATGAGTTTTCCAAAGCTCCCGGCACCTACTGGTATACGCCAGGCTTCGTGAGCGGTAAAATCCAGCCGGGGATGTCGGAAAGATACGCCGGTGTTTACCACGAGTTCGAAGAAAGCTACGAAAAGTACCTCGATAAATTCGGAGATCCGGAGCTCGCGAAATACATCATCGACAGCCAGGAACAGGCGTGGATCAAAAACTACTCGCGCGGCGCATATGTGGACAGCGGTCTTCCCGGCGGCCATGCAGTCAGGGAAAAGGCACTAAAATACTGCAAGCTGAGGAACTGGGAGTTTGAGGAGGTACGAGGCGATCTCGGCCTGCTCATCGATCTCGTATCTGGCACCTGGGATTCGGAGCGTTTCCTGGTCATCGAGCCGGGCTCGTCGCTTGTAATCGGCGGCGTTCAGGAAGTTATCACAACTGACAATCTGGCAGGTGAAGATACTTTCTTTGGCGACGACTACCAGAAGTCATATGTGTTTGACGGTGTACTGCGGGAGGTTCCCCCCGATACCGATATAGCCATCGGTTCTCCCACCGATGTGGTTGTCGGTATCGATGCGGGCGGTACCTATACCGACTCAGTGGTTGTCTCGCTGAAAAAACACAAGGTTCTGGCGGCAAGTAAATCCAGCACGACACACCATGACCTCTCGATCGGCATTCAAAATGCAATCGAAAAGCTCCCCAAAAAACTGGTTCGGCGTGCCGAACGGCTTGTCATTTCGACTACCCTCGCCACGAATTCCATCGTCGAGGAACGGGGATCGCGGACAGGCCTCATTCTCATCGGGTACGGGGAGGATACCGCCGCCATGGTGACCATCGGTTCCGGTGACAGCAAGGATTTGGTTCCCGGCCGTCATGACATCTATGGTGTGGAAACGATACCACTCGACGAGGAACATCTGCTGCGAGTTGCAAACGACATGGTCGAAGCCGGCGTAGAAGCGCTTGCAATCTCATCCTACATGGGTACGCGCAATCCCAGTCACGAAATACGGGCTGTGGAATTATTGGGGTCGCAGTATGACATCCCGGTGGTAACCGGCCACGAATTGACAACCGATATTGATTCGGTGAGACGCGCGCATACGGTTCTTTTAAATGCCCGGCTCCTTCCGGTCATTGATCAGTTAGTGCAGTCCATGAACCAGGTCGTCCGCGACCTCAATCTGCCGACCGATGTCCGTATTGTCACCACCGAGGGTTCACTCATGAACACCGAAGAAGCACGCAGTCAACCGGTCCGTATGATTCTTTCCGGTCCTGCCGCCTCGGTGATGGGCGTGCGCTTTCTGACGGATATTTCATCATGTGTTTTACTCGACATGGGTGGGACGACCACGGATATTGCGGCCATCGAAGGAGGAAGTGCCCGTCGAACAGGCCGCGGAGCATATGTGGGACGCTATAAAACCTCGGTGAACGCTACCGATATCCGCACGGTTGGTCTCGGCGGCGACAGCGGAATCAGATGGGTCAACTGCAATCTCGTTGTCGGCCCGTACCGGGTTGTGCCCATTTCAAGGCTTGCGAGTGAACATGAGAAGGTGAAGGAACGTCTCCGTGAACTCCGGGGATTTCAGGATTCCGATTACGGACTTGTGCAGCCCGCAACCTTCTACCTCCGTGTACTCGAGCCGGGGAACAGCTCCTTTCTCACCGAGCGTGAACGGATGGCGCTGAAGCTCCTCAGGGGCGGCCCGCTCTCGGAAGTTGATCTGGCTGAGAGCCTGGATTACCCGTACTATTCACTCCTGGGCATGGAACGGTTCGAGAATCTCGGAATCATTCGAAGGAGCGGTCTCACGCCAACCGACCTCATGATCGTCGATGGGCGCATGAACCGGTGGGATCGTGAAGCGGCAGAGCTTCTCATCGGTGTGTACGCCGAACGGTCCGGGCTATCGCCGGAGGAGTTCATCCGACAGTCATGGGCTGAAATCTATCGGGTCGCCGCCTCGGCGGTATTAACAGAGACAATGTCGACCGCTGAAGAGGAGGATTATTTTCCCGGCTGCCGGTATTGCAGGAAAAGCTTCGGAGTGAACGGCCCGGTTGATGTTACCTACACCCTGAAAACGAAACTTGTCGGAGTGGGTGCACCAACAAAGGATATGCTCGGAGGTCTGGACAGGTATCTGAAAGCGGAGAAAGTCTTTCCCCGATGGGCGGAGGTCGCTAATGCGGTTGGCGCAGCGTCAGGTGCAGGCGGCATGCACATCGACATGCTGATTATGCCCGAGGAAAAGGGCGGATTCATACTGTATAGCCCCAGGGGAATGTATACGTTTCGCAGCCTTGACCATGCCAAGACCGAAACGATAAAGCTCTCGGAACAGTGTGCCCTGGATTACGCAAAAAAAATGGGATACGATTCTTTCTCGCTGAACATCCGGGTTCGCGACAGAAGTGTCAAGACCGGATTCGACAGCGATATATTTCTTGATACCTCGGTTGTGTCAGTTATGAAATACTAAGCCGGGGTTTCGGGCGGATTTTCTGAAGAACAGCGGCTGGACACCATGATGAAAAATGAGTCCGTGTCCCGGTCGGAATCGTGCCACGTTGAAGTGTCTGTCATAATGATGCATTATGAAACGGTACGGGAAGATTGTTGTACCCCTTTTTAAGCAGAGCCGGCAGAACCGTTACCTGGCAGACATTGATAATGATACGTATGTATCACATGATATGATAAGGCGCATCGGTGAATCCACGTATCTCCATCATTATGCCCGCTTATAATGAGGGGCCATGTATCTACGATAATATCGCGACCACGATCAAAGTCATGGAAGATGCCGCGCTCAGTGGCGAAATCGTGGTAGTCGACGATGGTTCTTCGGATAATACGCGAGAAGAAATCGAGCGAGCCGCCGACGATTTTGTCAACGTTGCCGCTGTACGCAACCCGTACAACATGGGCAAGGGTATGGCCCTCAGAACGGGCTTCGATCACTCGAACGGCGAGGTGATTGTCTTCCTCGATGCCGATCTCGATCTCCATCCATCCCAGATCACGGACCTGGTCACCGAACTCGAGCAGGGGCCGTACGATGTTGTCGTCACTTCAAAGCACCATCCCCAATCCCGCCTTTCGTATCCGCTATCGCGCAGGATCACCAGTTATGTTTACTACATGATCATCAAGGCGCTCTTCGGGCTGCCGGTTCGCGACACGCAGACCGGCCTCAAGATTTTCCGCCGCCGGGTGCTGGATGAAGTGTTTCATCGTCTGCTAGTCAAGACCTATGCCTACGACGTCGAACTGCTCGCCACCGCGGTGCGATTCGGATTTACCGTGCACGAACTCCCGGTGGTGATGGAATTCAAACGCGAAATGAAATGGGGCCGCATCCGGCTGAACGATGTCCTGAAGATATTCGCCGACACGCTCGCGATTTTCTACCGCCTGCGGCTGCTTCACTACTACGATGCCGAGCGACCGCCGTTCCCGCGGGGTAGAAAGCCGGTGCTCGTGATCGTAAAGGGCGCGCCGCCGCCTCCCGATATCATCGGCCGACTGAGCATCGATACCGATATCCGCATCGTCTGTCTCGCCGCACGTGAGCACCGTTCTTCAACCCAGGATACGGTCCCTGCGGTCACGGGGGAAGCTTCCACCGAAACAATTACCTTTGCCGACATGGGGGAGGTTGCGCGGTGGTTGTCTGAATCGGGGAAAGATATCGAGATTGTCGGATTCCTCTGCCCGGGCTGCACTCCCCTGGGGACATGGGTGAAAAATGCGCTGAGAAACTTCGGCGACAACCGCGTGGCTGCGGTCTGTGGACCAGTCGTCTCGGGGCCCTTTGGCACCTTCCGTGAAAAGGTCGCTTCCATGCTGTATTCGACCTCGCTCACCGCCGGCCCGAACGGCTATCTCTTCGGTATCAGGCGGGTCAAAACGACCGCCCGGGGTCTCATGGATAATGTGTTTATTCGAGCGTCCCTGTTTATCACCGCCACCAGTGAAGAGGGGCATGAGAAATTTGTGACTGAAGATGATTTCATCTACCATGAAAACAGCGAGTTATCAATCATGAGATATGACCCCGACGTTGCAGTATCGAAACCGGTGCCCCCGCTTTTTCTGGCGTACCTTGCTAGTGTTGCGCGGAAGGCGTTTTCTGAAGGTCGTGCACTCCTCGATCGGCGTCCCCGCAATAACCGGCTGTGGTCGTTTACCCCGCTCTTAATCGTGGCCGTGTTACTCTTTGGCAGTTGTATCCTGCCGTGGGAAGCATACTGTTTACTCGCCGGTTTCTACCTCGCGGCGATACTGCTCACCGGTATGTTATATTTCGATCCGGCGGCACTGCCCGTGTTCATGGTTGGTGTGCTCCTCGATCACAGCATCCGGGCGGTTGCGGTACCCCTCGGCTTCCTGACGCGGCTGTTTGCCGGGAACCGTAATCCCGCGAGGGACGATGAATAGGGGGGAATGTATTCTCACGGCGCATCGCCTGCAACAAGAGAAAACAATTCGCTTGGTAGTGCAACCGAATATCACGCCCGAAAGAACAGACGAAAGATAACCGTCACCCCGGAGGATTCAGCATGGAGATAAAAAAGCTGCTTGGCATGAAAATGTTCTGGAAAGTCACCACGGCCATGGTTGTCCTGTTCAGTCCCGCGGCATATTCCCAGGTGATAGCACCCGAAGGGACGCTGCCGGACAAGCAGGCATTGACACAGATCGTTCCTATCGAACCCCTCCTGGAATACCGTGTGGTCTCGCAGGAAACGATGGATTCCTGGCCCGTGGACAGGAAGCGTGACGGCACCAAGCTCTGGGCGGAAACCACCTGGGGTGGTGATGCCGGCTACCGCAAGCTCTTCAACTGGAACATCTGGCCGAACCGACTGGTATTCAGGGTCGATGGAGAAGGCGAGGTTGCCCGTGGTGAAGCATTCTGGCGTCGTTCCGAGCGCTCGATACGTCTGCGGGGACTGAAGCTGATCAGCGCAGCGACTGGTGAGGAAATAACCGATGTCCGTCTCATTCACTACGACCAGGAGCGGGTGGCCATAGAATTCAGGCCAACAACAGGCCCCGGCGAATACTACCTCTACTTCGCCGCACGCGAGGAGCAGCTCTTCAACCCGTCCGATGCGTGGATCGAGAAGGCCGACGAGGTATCGAGCCTTGTTCCTGCAAAACCCCTCCGCATCGAGGCTCGTTGCGAGATCGACAGTTTCTATCCCATGGAGGTCATCGCACTCGAACGCGAGGTTGACCTTCTGCTCGCACAGTTTCCGCGATCGCCGTACCTGGCTGTCCCCGAGGACCGCGACCGATCCATCAAGATGCTGCACGAAATACCCGCCGCGTGGGCGCACCGAAATCCCGCGGCACGATTCATCATCGGCGCCGACAGGAACGAGTACCGCGTTTTCCAGGTGGGGATCTGGGCATGTCGCGAGGGTCTCGACGATGTCGAACTCGAATTCAGCGACTTCCGGGCTCCAGGTGGTGCTGTTATCCCGGCCGACTTGTTCCAGTGCCTGACGCTTACTTCGAAGATCACGAGCGAGTATATCGAGAAGCCGGTCGAACGCTACCCCGTCCCTCTGGGGCAGGTACGCGCGCTCTGGTGCGGTATTGATCTTCCCGCTCAGATTGCCCCGGGCGAGTATGCGGGGACGATCACCGTCAGGCCGGTAAACTCGCCGCCGTCAATAATACCGGTCACCGTGAAGATATCGCCGGCAACCGTGAAAGACCGTGGCGATCATGATCTCTGGCGCCTGAGCCGCCTGCGGTGGATCGAAAGCGATATCGGGCTTTCGGACAGAATATTTGCCCCCTACAAAGCCCTCGAACTCGACACCGCACATCGGGCGGTCTCGTCCTGGGGGCACTCGGTCGTGCTCGATGAGGCCGGATTGCCGGGGAATATCAGTTTTGGCGGCAAGGATATCCTCGCCGCGCCGGTGGACATCGGGTGCCGATTCAATGGCCGTAAAGTCGAATGGGCGGGCGACACCTTTCGGTTTACCACCTCGACTGATGCCCGCGTTTCATGGTCGGGGAGCACCGCGTCATCGACTCCTCTTAATCTCGAGGTCGAGGGACGCGTCGACTTCGACGGTTGCATTGAAATGACCGTGCGGCTGGCGGCCAGCGCTGAATGCCGGGTCGAAGATGTACAGTTTGCCATACCGTGGCGGAAAGAACACGCCGGGCTTGCCGCGGGTATGGGGTACCGCGGTCGTCGATTGCGGGACCGTATCTGGCGGAGTGTGCCGCGGGAACGCTCGTGTTATGCGCCTTCGCTCTGGCTCGGATCGGTTGAGGCGGGATTGGGATTTATCACCTGGGATACCGGACCCTGGGAGGACGCATCCCGCATGGATGCCGCCCGTGTCACCGAGCAGGGCGACCGGGTTGAGATGCGTCTCAATCTCGGATCCCACACCATCAGTCCCGACAAGCCCTGGTCGATTCACTTCGCCCTCAGACCAACGCCGGTCAAACCGGTGGATCAGCGGCATTGGCAGTTCCGCTACCTTCACCGTGGGGGTGGTTTCCAGCCCGGCGACAACGACACGCCACAGAGCTACCTGAACGATAACTGCAAACGGCTCGACGAGCTGGTAGAACTCGGGGTGAAACGGCTTAATCTCCACGACTGGTGGGGGCCGTGCTTCAACTACGCCTGGCAGTGGGAGGGGCCCGATAACCTCTCGCGCCTCACCGAGGAAGCGCATAAACGCGGCATACTGGTCAAGTGCTACAATTCCGGGCGTGAGCTCTCGACATTCGCTCCGGAGTTCTGGGCGCTCGTCTACGAGGGATCGCACTATCGCTTCCCCAATGAGATTGCTTCCGAACCGAAGGGAATATTCCAGGACGCCTGGCATGTGAACCACCTGCCGGACGGTCTTCCCCAGGGATGGCCCCGCCTGCACAGTGACAGGGGCAACGAACACGCGGTGCCGGTCTCGAATGCGACCCGCAACGGCAACTTCTACCTCGAGAGCATGCGCTACATGACCGAGAACTTCGGTACGGACGGCGCGTACTGGGATGGTGCTGACGGTTCCACGCTCGGACACCGTGAGATGGCACGGCGCCTATGGACCATCTTTCGCGAAACCAACCCTGATGCGGCGATCGATGTCCATCACGGTACCACGCTCCTCAATTCGACTATGAGCACCTTCATGCTCGTACTCCCCTTTATTGACAGTCTCTGGCACGGCGAGGGATTTCCCTACGACATGTTGGATCCCTGGGAGTGGCTCGTTGAAGTAT
>CAYWBT010000122.1:0-9874 GCA_964456585.1 uncultured bacterium | reverse complement strand
AAAGGGAAAATACTATGGGTACGCGGCAAAAAAAGGGGTGACTACGGAAGGAGACAGTATCGAGGTCGGCCTGAAATGATAGAAAAATCGGAATGCGGGGAGTTCGTATGAAGAGGAGGGGGAAAGTACTGTATTATGCGCCCGTCATGGTATATATTACCGTAAGCTTTCCGGTACGCTGCTCGCCGTGCCATGGCGGGATACCGCTGGTTTCCTTTCCTGTAAGAGCGGCGGGAGTTGGGTCATCCGGGGAAAACATACCGGGGAGCGATCGTACACGTTCGTATTCAGCCGTTCCGCTGCGGAAACATCATGAGAAAGTAGTATACCGTTCTTTCTCATCAGGCCGCGACAACACAGTGAAAAAAGTGGGAATACGGTGAAAGACACTTCTGCCAACACATCCGGCGCACCAAACACCGTGGACGCTTCGGCGGACGGCACAACCCTCCGTACGGAAAACCTGGTAAAGGTTTTCAAGAAACGCACGGTTGTCAATGGTGTCACCATTTCCATCCACCAGGGACAAATTGTGGGACTTCTCGGCCCGAACGGTGCAGGGAAAACCACGACATTCCGGATGGTGGTGGGGCTCCTGGCACCGGAACGGGGAAACATTTATCTGGACGACATAAAGATCACGGGAAAGCCGATGTACAAGCGGGCGCGCCTGGGACTGAACTACCTCCCGCAGGAACCCTCGATTTTTCAGAAAATGACCGTGGCGGAAAACATCATGTCCATCCTCCAGACCATGAAATACTCACGGCGTGAACGCAAGAAACGGCTCAATGAAATACTGGAGGAACTGGGCATTCCACACATTGCCAAGAGCATTGCTTACACGCTTTCCGGTGGCGAGCGGCGCCGGGTCGAGATCGCTCGTGCACTCGTTACAAATCCTAAGTTCATCCTCCTGGACGAGCCGTTTGCCGGGATCGATCCCATCGCTGTCGAGGATATCCAGAATATCGTCGCAGGTCTCAGGGAGAAAAATCTCGGCATCCTCATCACCGACCATAACGTCCGTGAAACACTCGCCATTACCGACAAGGCATATATAATGGCGGACGGTCTCATTTTAACCGAGGGGTCATCCGAGTTCCTCGCGAACGATCCTGAAGCGCGAAAAATTTATCTCGGTGAACGTTTCCGGTTGTAGGATGAGGGGGCGCTTCGAAAAAAAAATTGCTTGCTTTGATATGTTTTTATTATTTTTACAATCGTGAGAACAAAGGTATCCCGTTTCGATTATCGCAGGGTAGTGCAAAATGATGCTGAAACTTACCCAGGAAATGAAGCTTACCCAGAAGCTGGATTTCAGGATGATCCAGTCGCTGAAGCTGTTGCCGCTGACCATCATGCAGCTCGAGCAGCGCATTAACGAAGAGCTCGAACAGAATCCTATGCTCCAGCTGGATGAAACGCAGAAAGCGGAAGTGGAGAAGACAAAGAAAAAGGTGGACGAAGACGGCCAGGTAAACACCAGCCCGGAACAGGAAAAAACCAACGACGATTTCACCGAGGCAGATTGGTCTAAATACCTCGAGGACGGTTTCAACAGCGGCTATTACGTTCGCAATGAACGTGATCCGAATATCGAGGATTTCGAGCCGATCCAGACCTACTCGGTCACCCTCGCCGATCACCTGCTTGAACAGCTTGGGATGGCGGTCAATGACGAGGAAGAGCGTGAAATCGGCGAGTTTATAATCGGCAGCATCAACGACGAAGGATTTCTCGAGATGACCGATGAAGAGATAGCCGAAAGCCTGGGCGTCTCCCCTGCCGAGGTGAGCAGGTTGATCGAGGTGATCCAGCTTTTCGATCCGCCGGGGATCGCGGCTCGCAGCCTCCAGGAGAGCCTCCTCATACAACTCCAAGAACGCGGCGACGAGAACACTATCGCCTCGAAGGTTATCAGGGATCACTATGAAGCCTTTACCAATAGAAAACTCCAGGATATTATCCGCGCTCTTTCGATTACCGAAGACACGCTCAAGGAAGCGATCGCATTAATCGGGACGCTCACTCCCCGCCCGGGTGCCATTTTTGCAGATAACCGTAATATCACAGTTATTCCCGACATCATTGTCGAAAAAGTCGACGGCGAGTTTGTGCTGGCGCATAACGACTGGCATATCCCGCATCTCAACGTGAGCCCGAGTTACCGGAAACTTCTGGATAAGAATTCCGGCACTTCTGCGGAAACCCGTAAGTACCTTGTAGACAAGCTCAATAGCGCCCGGTGGTTCATTAATTCCATCGAACAACGCCGCTCCACTATCATGAAAGTCGCCACCGAAATCGTCGACCGCCAGAGCGAGTTTCTGGATCACGGTGTTTCGTACTTAAAACCCATGACACTCCAGGATGTTGCCGATACTGTGGGAATCGCCATATCCACCGTGCAACGCGTCACCACCAGTAAGTACATACAGACTCCCCAAGGCGTCTTTGAAATGAAGTACTTCTTCACACAGCGTATCTCCTCCTCGGATGGTTCCGATGATTTTTCGGCAAAAAGTGTCAAGGAGAAAATGCGCGAGATTATTTCCGAAGAAAATCACCGAAAACCGCTTTCCGACCAGAAAATCGCAGATCTCCTCAACGAACAGGGCATCGCCATCTCACGCCGAGCAATCGCAAAATATCGTGACGAACTCCAGATATCTCCCGCACGTCTCCGAAAGCAGCTCTAACGGGACACCGTATTTCAGTATATTCACATTTATCCATCATGCATGAACAGAATTTCATTTCTCCGACAGTGCCACGACTCACCATCCGGCCGTGGCGGTCGACATAAAACCTTGGCGATGGATGATCGATTTTTCCCGCCAAAGAACGCCATCGTCCGGGAAGAAACCGGCCCGGAACCTTTGTTTCCACCACACCACCAAAAAAAGTGGTGATAAATGGTGCCCTGCACTTTTTTATACTTGAGTTTTTTTGTTATTTACGCTACCTTTCTATTGATAAGGGTCTGATATGAACAAAAAAGTATCGTTTTTTTTCTTATGTGTAGGCAACCGGGGGTGTTAAAATCCTGCGTGTACCGGGGTGTGCTCATTTCTTTCGCAACGCCCTGAAGGCATTCAACCTCCCGAACGCGCCTCTTGATATGACGAGAGGTTTCTACATTATTTTTTTTTAACTGTTTATTCTACTGGTAATTACTATGAGAATCTGCCCGACAAATGACCTCCCGCCCGATGCTGTTCTTGCAAGATCGATTTATCTGTCAAATGGCAAGTTGCTGCTCGGCGCCGGTTACCGTATCTCCAACCCGATCAGGAACCAGCTCCTGGCAAAAGGGTACACGCACATCTATATTCAGGAAGAGGGCACCGAGCAGGTTATTCCCGAAGATGTCATTTCTGACGAACTCCGTCACGAAGCGACGCTTGCGCTGAAAAGCAAGGTCGACCTGGTTGAAAAGACGTTCGATTTCAGGGAAATGAGCTATGCAAAAGTACGAGAATCACTGGAATCCGGGAATCTCAAGCATGTGGATATAAACTTTGATTTACGGAAGATTGTCAAGGAAATCATCGATGAAATAGCACTTTCCGGTGCCCCGTACATGACGACGCTCATGATGAAAACGGAAGACACCTTTTTTGTCGACCACGCTATCAACACTACTGTTTTAGCCATCATTCTCGGAAAGAAATTCAAGTTTAACCGGGACGAGCTTGTCAACATGGCACTGGGCGCGTTCCTCCACGACATCGGAAAATTGATCATCGAGAAACTCGAAGGGCCCCAGCGAGACGAATCATCAAATGGTTACTATCGGGAGCATCCCACATTCGGGTATCTTCTTTTGAAAAACGACAGTAGCATTTCACCCATGGTGCACCAGACAGTTAATCAACACCATGAACAGCAGGATGGAAAAGGTTTTCCGATCGGACTCTCTGGAAATAACCAGCCGCCGATCAGGGAGAATCGCATGAAGAAGGGCATGATTTTCCGTTTTGCGGAAGTATGCAGCGTTGCAAACGCCTACGACAGATTGCTGTTGAGTTCATCGAACGGGAGCAAGCTAGAACCGGATGCTGTTATAAAAAAAATCATCTCTGACACAAGCTCGGTTTACAATAAAAGCGTCGTTGAGATGTTGACCAGGATTATTCCGATCTATCCGATGGGATGCTATGTACGGGTGGAGAGTATTGCGGACGCTTCCCTGATCGGCAGCTATGGTGTCGTTGCACAGATACATGAAGCAGACTTGAAGAGACCGACCATCGTCATCACCGTCAATAAATTCAGGAAAAAAATTAAACCTATTATCATTGATACCTCAAAACTGTCCCGCGTCGAACTCAAGCTCCTCCTGTAATACTTCCCGAAAAGAAGGCTCGTTTCACCTCACACCCGCCATGACCGCCAGAAGCCGGGCCGCATCCCGGAGAAACACGCCGCTGAAGAACAGGAGAAACACGCCGCTCACCGCGAATACTGACTGCTGAAACACCGGCCCCAACACCGTTCTCCCCTTGAAGGACACAGCAGAGAGCAGGTACAGCCAGATAAAATCACAGAACCAGTGAATGATCGCGAAGGCAACGACGCCGCCGATGCCGAAAGCAACCGCCTTGGCCAGGAGCGCTGCCCCAACAGTCGCCCACCAGATGATGAAGTAGGCATTACCGATACTGAGCAGCATGCCGGTGATGACCGGAGTCCGAGAATGGCTGCTCTGCGCAGTCCCCACCGAGCGGATGCTGCGCAGCATATCGATCCCCATGAGCAGGAGAAACAATCCCCCGAGGGTAAAGATCACGCCCTTGACCGGATCAAGTGAAAGAAACCGTCCAAGCCCGTAGTAAATGAGCACCATGAGGGGGAATTCGACAATACCGTGGCCGATGGCGATGAATGCACCCGCGTGAGGAGTTTTTGTTCCCGTTCCAACTGTCACCGCGCTCACCGGGCCGGGCGCCATGACGCCGGTCAGTGAGATGATGAACGCCTGCAGGAGGAACAGTAGCATGCTCACAGATCCTTCGCTCCCATTCTGATTGCCGCTTCCTCCGCGCTCAATCCCGACTTGATCAGTTCCCGCGTTTTGTCCTCGGTTTCCTTGCGCGCCTCGACCAGTTTGAGCACATCTTCCGCAATCGCTTTCGGCACAACGATGACCCCGTCGCTGTCGCCGACGATCACGTCCATCGGTTCGATCCTGACCCGATTGATGACAACGGGCAGATGCCAGCCGCGCAGGCGGTTACAGGTATAGGCGTCGACCGGGCTGGTAAACCGGCAGAATACCGGGAAATCCATGAGTTTCACAAAGCCGGAATCCTTAGCGCCGCCGTCGATAACCGAGGCCCGGACACCATTCTTGATCATGGCGTTGGTATTGAGCTCGCCCAGGTAGCCGGACACCGGGTCTCCACCGGTGTCCACAACGAGGATGGCGTTCTTGAAGTACGAGCTGAGCATCCGCGATGCCGGGCGGTCGCGTTCATCCGGCTCGGAATCCCTGATCCACTGGATGGTAAAGGCAAAGCCAGCGACAACATCGCGCCTCAGCTCTTTCGTCCGGCAGACGATCTCAGGGCCGAGCCAGGAGGCTGGCATCCCCAAGTTGTTCTCAAGGTTTTCGTTGCTCATGACATCGTGAATTGCGGCGGTATAGCATCGCTCATACCGCGCCACCATCTCATCCGAATCGATGGTATAGGGGTAGGAAATATCGCGGGATGTTGTTATGTCTTCTTCCCTGGACATGGTGTCGTGTCTCCTCGTGGTAAAATTGCCCGTTCAATTGCATTTCTGCCGTTTGCCTGTTGCCGAGTAAGGACGCTTTTAAAATAACCGTTCCCGCCGGGAAAGCAAACAAGATTTTCGCCGATGACAATCGGTTTTCCCTGGTGCTGGGTAATCCCGTTCTCTTCCGAAAGAACACGGTTTTTTTTACTTCCGGGATTACCCCGTTTCCCATTTTCATCTTTCACCCGCACGGCGTACCTAGTAAATTGAGCGAACAACCAAAAACCATGGAAAATCGGTAAAATCAACCTTTCCTTCAGTCCATGAGGAATAGTACGATGTTACACGAACTTGCACGATGTTGCCTGACTGCAGGTGTCCTCGTCTTCACCACTGATGCGGGACATGTCGGAGAGATACCGCTCCGTCCGAGTAAACGCGATACCCGGGCTGGATTCGCCTCCAACCTTGCGGATGAGCATCATGGGGGGGAAACGGGTGTCCATCTTGTTGTTTACAACGGTATCCCTGGTTGTTATATTGCATGAAATTGTATCATTATGTCCACCGTGTACCCCGAAAAGGAGCAACATAGATGAAGCGACGAGACTTTATGAAGAAAACAGCTGCTTCCGGAACCGTTCTTTCCGGAATGGGATTATCGGAGTCGCTCCTTCCCCCCGACGGGGAATCCGCTGTTGCGGGTGAGGATGCGTATCCGATCGTTGGGGTATGTGCCTCGAACGATCCCGATCTCCCCGAACCGGCGCCGCTCGATGCGCTTCTGACAACCCGGCAGATTCGCGACATCGTCTGGCGCGCACTCGACCGCGATACGTCGCCGCGGCGGCTGGAGGCGATTGTCACCCGGGACAGCTGGGTGGTCATCAAGCCCAATATTGTCACCATACCGATCAGCCAGGATGATTTCGGCAGCGGTATCGCACCGAGCTGGAACCTCGTATCCGAGGAAGACGAGGGGATTGAGCATTGGGGGCTCGTTACCGACTTGCGGGTGGTGAAAGCGGTGGGCGAATACCTCATCGAGCGTATCGGCCCACGGCGTATTACCATCGCCGAGGGTGGCGTGTGGTATTCTTCGGGCGGCAAGCTCAAACCGGAAAAGTTCCTCGATGGCTGGCACTGCGAATGGGGGGGATTCGACCATCTCTCATATGCGGGTATTGTGGAAAGCCTGAACCGTATGGATGGAGAGACACAAGCGGACATCGTCGACCTGAACGAGGACGACGCGGTCTATGTCACCGACTACGATCCCCACAAGACCGGCAGGGGCGCCTTCCAGTTTGTCCCGGCGAAGGATCCTGACGGCACTTCCGAGAAGGAACCAACCCGGCGAAAAGGGATCTACCTCCCGAAAACGATTATGGAACGGGATATTCTCATTACCTGCCCCGTTTTGAAAACGCACGGCAGCGTGGGGACAACTCTCTTCATGAAGAATTTCGTCGGCTGCGTCCATTCCGTAACCTATACCGGGAAGACCCACAAGGTGCCGATCCACAAGGGAAGCCAGTTCAATCTGGCTCGCGGTATCGCCGACCTTGCCTGTGTAATCAATCCCGATTACGGGGTAGCCGAGGGCTTCTGGGCGACCATGAGCATGCATCACGGCCAGAACGGTGTCAATATCCACCATAACGCCGTAATCGTCGGCGGTGATCTTGTTGCCGCGGAAGCGGTTGCCAACCAGGCGATGGGTTTCAATCCCCTCGACTTCGACCTCCTCCGGATGTGCAACATGAAGAAGCTCGGGGAGTGGCACCCAGACAAAATCCGTGTCGCCGGCCCACCGATCAGCTCCATCAGGGTAAACTATGACCGCGCCGCGAACAAGTACGTCGCCCGTGGCGTTCGCAAATGGCTGATGATCGGGCCGGTAAAAAAGCCCCTCGACGGCGCTGCGGGACTCAAACCCCGGCTCGGTGAAAAGCTTTCGGGAAAAACGTGGCTGCTGCTCGACGGCGATGCGGTCATCGATCAGATTCCCATGGTAACCCCACCGTTCAATTACAAGGACAACCTCCTCTATCCCATTCCGGGGAGCGCCGGTGCCACGAAAAACTCGTTGTTCTACCTGTTTTTGACCATCAATACACCCCGAAAAGGCTCCGTGGGCCAGCTCCTTATCGGCCTCAAGGGCGGCACGTTCCGGGCGTTCTTCAACGGCATCGAAAAAGACTACCGGCGTGAGCCGCTCCGGTACGATCCCACGCCGTCGAGCTTCATGAAGTTTCACCAGGGAGACAATTACCTCGTCCTGGAGGTCGAGAAGGTGAATGACCAAAAAGAGACGGTCGATATAGCCGTGAATATCTGCGACCTCGACGGCGACCGGCTCGCTGATGTGACCTTCGCGCCTCCGGGTGAATAGACGGATATGAAACGGAGGAAGAAATGCGTGTTGTGCGTAATCGAATGAAGCGTACCGCGGCGGTACTCGTTCTGGCGGCGTTACTCGCCACCATCCCTTTCTGCACCAGTAAGACCGATGCGCCCGCAGACCGCGGGGAGACACCGTTCCCCCGGCTCGGAAACTACGCCGATCTCTACCTGCGGGGCAGCTACGATGTGCTCCACATGATCAAAGTGCGCGAACTCGGCAAAGTCGGTCTCGCCGCAAAAATTGCCGCCCAGCGCAAGCTTTCCGGCGGCAGAATCGTATCCAGGATCGGTACGCCGCACATCATGTTTGCTGGTGCCGGTGCCGCCGACATGCCCGGGAATCCCGGTATAGCTCCCGATCCGAAGAACGGGTTTCATGGATATAATGGCGAGCCGGCGCTCGGCAAGGGTGACTTCCTCATGGTCGCCAATCCGAACATGCATGTCGAGGGGGCTCGAGCGAACGGCTGTTTCGTGCTCGGCATCGGATTTCCCATGACGACGAACCGGTATTCGCCTCCAGGATTCAACGATCATCCTGACGACTTCATCGAGGACATGTCCGACCTCTTCATCTACACCTGGGGACCGAAGGAGGACGGCCTTGTCACGCCCGCGCTGACGCCCAACCTGAAAATCCTCCCCACGAGTCCCATGACCGTGGTGGCATACTGGCTCATGACCGCCCAGATTGCCCACAACCTCGCGCATGACGATACCTCCGGCTCCTGCGAAGCGGCAGCGGCATACCTCGATACGCTCATGGCACGGCTCGACGACTTTCACGCCCGGCACCTCGGCGACATTAATCGTGCCGGAGAGATTATCGCTCAACGGGTGCTCGGCGGCGGCAGAATACGCCCCTGGTGCGGCAGGGATGAATTCTGGATCGAGGCGAACGGAACAGCTGGCGGTCTCATGGGTGTCTATCCCCTTTATACCTCGCCCGATCTGCCGTATGCGCAGATCAAGCTTCCAAAAGAGAGTGATGACCCGCTGTCCTCCCGCGATATCGTGATTCTCGCCGCCGCCGACTCGACACCGGTCAGGGAGATTGCGATGGCCAGAAAGGTGCGGGAACGGGGCGCCTGGATTTTGGGGATATTCCCCTTTCACCGCGAGGACGGCATTTCAACACAATCCCTCCGTGAACTGTGCGATATGAGCCTGGATAATCTGAGCGGTGACCGCTATGGCGTGCTCGATGTCCCCGGGTATCCCAACAAGATCATCCCCACCGTGACCATGATGAACAACTTCGCCTTCTGGGCAGTGGTGGGAGCGTACGTTCAGGCGATGGAGCGCCGCGGTGTAGCGCCGTACTACTGGATGAGCTTCCATGTTCCCGGAGGAAAGGCATACGACGACTCGATCAGGCCGTATTTCCTCGAGCGCGGGTACTGAAAAAGACCGGAATATTCCCCCACCATATTTCAGCGACGGCTAGCGGGAACATTTTTATCACCAATGAGAAAGGCATCGACATGAAAAGAGTTATCACGTTCATTATGCTGACAGTTACGGCTCTCGGCTGTGCCGGAGATGAGAAAGCGGAACAAACCATGCGTGAACCACAACAAGCACGTAATACTCTCGGATCGCCTGCTGAAGTATACCTCGACAGGGTGCTCGCCTGCCTCGCTCATACGGAGAACATCATCACGGACATGACAGCCGCTGCCGATGATGCGGCGGCGCGTGTCGTCGATGGTGGTCGTATCTTTGTCACCGATGATGAAAC
>CAYWBT010000121.1:0-9915 GCA_964456585.1 uncultured bacterium | reverse complement strand
GCCGTCCGACATGCAGGGCCGATCCTTCCGTAACTTGTTGCAGGGCACTACTACGGAGGACTGGCGCACATCCATGTATTACCACTATTACGAGTATCCCTCATGGCACATGGTTAAACGTCATTACGGTATCCGGACTCAGCGGTACAAGCTGATGCATTTCTATTATGACATAGACGCCTGGGAACTGTACGACCTGGAAAAAGACCCGAATGAGCTCAATAACATATACGATGATCCTTCATACAGCGATATTGTCAAAAAGCTCAAAACCGAGCTGACACTTTTACGAAATCGTTACGGGGATTCTGATAAACTCGCGGAAAAGATCCTTCAGGAGGACAGTGAACGTATTCTCCAATGGCATGAAAATAATAAGTAGTGTATATTACATTACAGTAGTAACTTTCAACCAGTAGTAATTTTAATTATTCAATAAATAGTTAAAACACATGAACAATACTTCCAATCCTGAGAAAAGCAGAAAGAATGAAAGCACCCACCAGTAATCGCCGTGACTTTCTGAAAGCATTAGCATTAGGGGCATCAACCTCGATACTGCCCAACGGGCTGCACAGCTTTGAAAAAAAGCAGAAACACCCGAATATTGTAGTTTTTCTCTGCGACGATCTCGGGTACGGCGACCCGGAGTGTTACGGTCATCCCCACATCATGACACCGAATCTCGACCGCCTGGCATCTGAGGGAATGAAACTCACCGACTGCTATGCAGGAGCGCCGGTCTGTTCACCATCACGGGCGGCCATGCTCACGGGACGAACACCCTATCGATGCGGCATCTACGACTATCTCCCCGGTCACGGATTTTACGGCAGCGGACCGAAGTACGTGGGAATGCATCTGAAACGCGAGGAAATCAGCGTCGCAACCCTCTTGAAACAGGCCGGTTACGATACCTGTCACCTAGGGAAATGGCACTTGAGTGAGCGGCTCGATTCGCATGAACAACCAACACCGACAGATCACGGATTCGACTACTGGTTCAGCACATCGAGCAATGCACAACCCTCACATCACAATCCGGAAAATTTCATCCGCAACGGCGAGCCGGTCGGTATGGTGGAGGGCTACGCCGCCGAGATTATCGCCGACGAGGCAATCGAATGGCTTCGTAATCACCGCGATCCTGTCAAACCCTTCTGCCTGTTCGTCTGGTTCCATGAACCTCATGAGCCGGTCGCGACGGACGAACGGTTCATGAAACTCTATGAGGGCCGCAGTGAGGCGATCTACTACGGCAATGTTAGCCAGATAGACGATGCGTGCGGAAGACTCTTGGGCTCACTCGACACGATGGGACTGCGGGAGGACACGTTCGTATTGTTCACCAGCGACAACGGCCCCGAAACACTCAACCGTTACAAGGGTGCGAATCGTTCTTTCGGGAGTCCCGGCCCGCTGCGCGGCATGAAACTCCACCTTTATGAAGGCGGTATCCGTGTTCCCGGCATCGTCAGATGGCCCGGCCACACGCTCCCGGGGTCGGTTTCACACGAACCGGTCAACGGGACTGACGTTTTGCCGACTCTGTGCGCACTCGCCGGGATACCGGTCCCCACCGACCGTGCCATAGACGGCACCGATATCAGTCCGATCATCGAGGGGAACGTACTCTCGCGTGAAACATCGTTATACTGGCGGTATGATCTGGCGCTCAGCGCGCCGTTCGTTGTGGCAATGCGAGAAGGCGACTGGAAACTGCTCGCCGATTTGACCTTGACGCAGTTCGAGCTGTATAACGTGCGCACCGATCCCGGCGAACGGCAGAACCTCACCGTGAGCGAACCGGAAAAACTCGAGGAACTGAAGCAAAAGCTGTTCAGTATCCATGTCGAGATCGATGCCGAAAAACCCGCCTGGCCGACCGGGTGACACGGGTTAATATCAGGGGTAATGTACGATGCAAGGCCGGATAGAAGACGGTGGAGGCGAACGCGCACGGTTCAGGTGATCCACCCACAAGTCTTCCGGCACACCTCCCAACGATAGTGTTGTACGATCACTTAGAGATCATATCGGGCATCACGTAGTAGGTATGAATCAGGTCTCACCACACCACCAAAACAGGAGTTGCCATGTACACACGAACAAAGCGCTGCTACTTCACTTTCATTCTCGCTTGTTTTCTTGTCGTCGCCGCCTGTCTACCAACGTCGGTGACTGCTGATGTCACCCTGCCCCGGGTAATCGGGAGCAGGATGGTACTCCAGCGAAACATACCCCTCCCTGTCTGGGGCTGGGCCGATCCCGGGGAAAAGGTTACCGTCAGGCTCGAAGGGAGCGAAGCATCGACAAAAGCCGACAAACAGGGTGCCTGGACGGTTACCCTTCCTGAAATGACCGCTGGCGGACCGTACCGGATGACCGTGAGCGGCACGAACACGATCGAGCTGACCGACATCCTGGTTGGCGAGGTCTGGGTCTGCTCCGGACAGTCGAACATGGAAATGGGTATCGGCGCGGTCAAATTCGGCAAGGAGGAGATAGCCGCGGCACACTATCCCAAGATGCGGCTCTTGTTAGTCACCCGGGCAACATCCGGACACCCGCTGAACGATGTTTCGGGCGAATGGAAAGTATGCACGCCCGAAAACATCGCGCAGGGCGGCTGGCAGGGATTTTCGGCAGCCGGGTATTTCTTCGGCCGCGAACTTCACCGGGAACTCGGCGTTCCGGTGGGCCTGATTGAGACAGCCTGGGGCGGAACACGTATCGAGCCCTGGACTCCTCCCGTGGGATTCGAAACTTTACCCGCACTCGAGGATATCAGGATGAAGGTAGGGGGTTCCGATTCTGAACACCATAAGAAGGCAGGTCCGGCACTTGACGCGATTGAATCCTGGTTGAAAAGCGCCCGCAGAAGTCTGAAAAAGGGCGAAGCGCTCACGCCACCTCCCGCCTGGCCATCACACCCGCTCAACAGCAACCGTGAGCCGACCGGGCTCTATAATGCCATGGTGCACCCCCTCGTGCCGTTTGCGATTCGTGGCGCGATATGGTATCAGGGCGAATCGAACCTCGGCGAAGGCATGCTCTACTACGAAAAAATGAAGGCGCTTGTCAACGGCTGGCACACCGTCTGGAACCAAGGTGATTTCCCCTTCCTGTACGTTCAACTCGCACCATTCCGGTACCGGTGGGGCGGGCTGCCCGATCCGCTCAAACTCCCGGGTCTCTGGGAGGCACAGACAGCATCGCTCGCAATCCCGAATACGGGCATGGCGGTGATTGTCGACATCGGGAATGTGAACGACATCCATCCCACCAACAAGCAGGAGGTCGGCAGGCGTCTCGCACTCTGGGCGCTGGCAAAAACGTACGGCCGCTCAGATCTCGTCTATTCCGGCCCCCTGTACCGGTCGATGTCGGTGGAAGGTTCAAACGCCCGCATTGCCTTCGATCATACCGGCAAAGGTCTTGTTTCACGTGATGGCAGGCAGATCAACTGGTTTGAAATCGCTGGAGAAGACCGGCTGTTCCACCCTGCGAAGGCGGAAATCGACGGCGGCACTGTCATCGTTCAAAGTGAGCTGGTATCACGCCCGGCCGCGGTCCGCTACGGATGGCACGAGGAAGCCGAACCGAACCTGATGAATAGTGAAGGACTGCCGGCCTCACCCTTCAGAACCGACAACTGGTAAACCGTGGGCGGTCAGGCATCAGAGGAGAAAAATTTCGGCAAGAACCGTAAGCAGGAATGTTTTGAGCTGGCATATACGCGGAATTCACGCATTCAACAAGCCAACCACACCAACGAGAAAGGGTAAAATATGAAAGGTACGATGAAACTTATCACGATGTGCTTAGTGCTGGCGGGGCTTTTGATGCCGCTGCTTTCACCCGCCCCGGCTCTCGCGGAAACGGAGCAGGAGCGCGAGGCCCGGATGGAGTGGTGGCGCGAGGCCCGGTTCGGCATGTTCATCCACTGGGGCCTGTACGCGATGGCGGCACGGCATGAGTGGGTCAAGAACGTCGAGCGCATAACCGACGAAGATTATCAGAAATACTTCGAGTTATTCGATCCCGACCTGTACAATCCGCGTGAATGGGCACGCGCGGCGAAGAAAGCCGGGATGAAATACTTTGTCATCACGACCAAGCACCACGAGGGTTTCTGCCTCTGGGATTCGAAGTATACCGACTACAAGGTGACTAATACGCCCTGCGGCAAGGATTTGATCCGTGAGATGGTCGATGCCTTCCGGGCGGAAGGCCTGGGCGTGGGTTTCTACTATTCCCTCATCGACTGGCATCACCCGGAATACACGGTCGACCGGATCCACCCGATGCGCGACAACAAGGACTTCAGGGAAAAGAATAAAAACCGTGACATGAAGATATACCGCGAGTATCTCCGTAACCAGGTACGGGAACTCATGACCGAGTTCGGGCAGATCGATTGCCTGTTCCTCGACTTCTCATTCCCCGGCGAGGACGGCAAGGGCCGGGATGACTGGGATTCAAAGGGACTCCTAAAAATGGTGCGCGAGCTTCAGCCGAACATCGTTGTCAACGACCGGCTTGACCTGCTCGATGTCCCCGGAGGCTGGGACTTTAAGACACCTGAACAGTTCATGCCGCGCGGCTGGGTTCAGGTGGACGGCAAACCGGTACCGTGGGAAACCTGCCAGACCTTCTCCGGCTCCTGGGGATATCACCGCGACGAAACAACTTGGAAGAGTGGGCCGCAGGTAATTCGGCTGCTCATTGAGACGGTCAGCAAGGGCGGCAACCTCCTGCTGAACGTGGGGCCGACCGCACGGGGCACCTTCGATGACCGCGCCCTCGACCGGCTGGATAAAATGGGGGCATGGATGAAACTGAACGGCCGATCCATCTATGGCTGTACACAGGCGCCGAAAGAATTCACCGCCCCTGACAACTGCATTCTCACGTATAATCCGAAAACCAAAAGAATGTACGTTCATGTGCTCGAGTGGCCTCTCGGGGTACTCCATCTCGACGGTTTTGCGGGGAAAGTGGCCTACGCACAACTCTTGCACGATGGATCCGAGGTCAGGTTTACCGAACGACCCGGCTGGCAGGCGAGCCATGAGAAGGTTTCTGTCGAAACGCTGACACTCCAGCTACCCGTCATCCAACCGAATGTCGCCGTCCCGGTTATCGAACTCTTCCTGAAGTAACGTATAAACATACTGTCAATTGAGAAGCTCCCCCGAATAAATCATCGGGGGAGCTTTTTTTTTCACGCTTTCTCTTCGAAAGACCACCGCATTAACAATCTCACATTGCTCGCTACAGGGGCATATTACCATTCGTTCCATTACGGCTGGAACTGTTCGACGAGTTCCGCGATTTTCGGACAGAACGAGATGTCACCGTCCGGCGGCACCTGATCGGCGACACCGAGGATGAACCGCGTTCCCGACCATGCTTCGAGCACCCGGGTAACATGGCGTTCCATATCGTCCCAGGTTGCAGGCGGCGCAAAAAGAATACCCGGCACACCACCCCAGAGAATGACCGAATCGCTCCCGGCAATGTCCCGCATCTCCTCAACCGGCAAATCGCCGCCGGGGAACGGGGTGAGCGCCTCGACCGCGTCGAATCCGGAAGCTGCCAGCTTCGGCAATAGTCCCCGGACGACACCGTCCAGGTGCACAGCGCACGCGACACCGGACTCGTGGAGTTTCTCGATGCGCTTACGGTGCCCGGGCGCCATGAAATCATCGTACAGACCGGCAAGGTTGTCGCTCGAAAGGTTATCGGCGAAATGAACGAGCGGGGGCGCAAGATCACAGACAGCTTCCAGTACCGGCAGTTCCTGTTCTTCCATGAGGGCGAAAAGCGAACGGACCTCGTCCGGATAGTCGTTGATGAGGTAGACGCCGTTCAAAACACCAGCCCACTCGTAGAAAAAAGCAGAGAGCGGACTCCGGAGAAGCGCTATCGAGGGGATACCGTCATAGCTCCGCCACAGTTCGAGCCGCCGGGGATAATCGTCGATGCAGGCAGGACGAAGCCGCCGGTGCTCCAAAAGATAACGAAAGATGTCGAGGTCGGCTCGGTTTTCCACAGCGAATTTCGTATGGGCTGTCGAGCAGCTCTCCTCCATGAACATCAGCTCCTCGGTTATTTCCCCAATGGGCGTCGTCCAGGTGCGCCTGGTATGTTTGTCTTTTTCGGCTACGGTAACCTCGACCGTCGTATCATACTCCGGTTCCGCGAGCCAGAATTCATCGTACCAGTAGTAGGGCATGATCCTCAGTTCCCGGCAGAGCGCGAGGTAGCCTTCCTCGGTACTCCATGAAGTATCCGCCGAACCATCATATTTTCGGGCGTCCATCCAGTAGCTGATATCGGCCGTCCAGACAACCTCACCGGGGTTGTCCCCTTTCAGCAGCCGTAGTAATGACTCTCGTTGTTTACTCATGGTGATTCTCCCGGTTCTTCATCAAGAATCAATCCCCTGTCATGGGGTGCGAACATATACCGGAACGTTTGACCATCTTTCATGAACGACAGTTTGAACGTACCGTCGCTTTCAGTGACCCGCTCGGCGGAATGGGCGATTTCTCGGGCCTCACTATCATCGGCAACCGGGAGGATGATGGTGCCGATAATGGTGTTTTCCCCTCGCGCCCGAACGACAGTCTCGAAATACGGGATCCAGTAAAAATTCATTAACGCATTGATCTGCTGGCAGGCGTGCCTGCCTGACCGCACCACCGGGGTAGCCTCGACTACCGGGATCAACGCCATGATACCTCTGTCACCGTTGAGGAGAACATACCCGTCATGAATTTCGGCAGTACAGTCGGTATGAAACCGCGCTTCAATTTCTGCACCTGCAGCCGCTCCGACTTCGTCCAGAACGATGGTAATGTGCGGCTTTTCGAGAATGACATGACGGCGCCAGCTTTTCAGCTCCTTTTTCGGGTAGGCATCGGTGGGATCCATGAGCACATAATCTCTGGTATCAGACGGCTGAAAATCGAGTATATCGCCGCCGATGGCTGGATTCAATGGCTTTTTCCACATTTTCCCGGCAAGCTGCTTTTCGCCGTTGACAAATATCACATTATGGCCCACACTTGACGCCTGAGGATAGTCCCAACGGTGATCGTAAAAGTACTGGGCATCGTATTTCGCGCTTCCGAGGTCACTGATAAACGCCTGGTTGCGCCAGTAGACGACAAACTGTCCCGCATCGAGGTGACCGTGATGGGGATCGTCATTTCTGCCTGCTTTTCCGGCAACCACAACCGTTTCGGGATTCTTGAAACCGCTCCGCATGACCCACCATTGTATGGTGCGGAAGTAACGAGATACCGTTTCAGGGGGGACAGATTCGACTGCCGGACGCGGCCAAATAATGTCGAATATGTCGTCGCCGTTACCGTAAAACTCCCTGAGGAACCATGCGCCGATCCCGCTGTCCGTTTCTGTCACCAGCTTGTTGATCAGATGGTTGACAGTGCTATTGAATATGTTATTGAACCGTGAATCTTCGAAATTCAGGTACCCCCGCTCGTGGGGCACAGAAATGTAGAGGGGGAACGAAACCGGATTATTTTTGATCCGTTCGTTCAGAAAAAGGTTGTATTTCCCGTGTGTGATCCGTTTCAGGGCATCGGCGAAGCAAACGGAGGTTATCAAACCGTACGTCCAGTAATCCCCGCCTTCCTGCCATCCGCCATCGATACCAAATTCGCTGTACATTTTATCGATACGGTTATACGATTCGGCGATAACATCGGTCAACTGCGGATCTTCCGTGAGAAGCGCGAGTCCCGCCAGACCAACGCCTGCATTGCACACGCCGCACCAGTTACAGCGATATGCAGTCGCCCACCAGTGAAACTCGTAGTCGCCGCGAACCGGTGTGATGACTTTTTCAATGAGCGCCCCCCTGATGCGGTCCCGCTGAGGCAGGGTCAACGCCGGATACAGCCAGTCGTAGATCGCCGCCATCTGGCGTCCGGAACCGCCGTTTGAATGGTCGAAGCTGAAACTTACCTGGTCGTCATCGACATTCCAGGGCATGATTCGCTGATAGATAATGGGAAATTCGTGGGATCGAAAGGTCCATGAAGGCAGATCACAGAAGGCGTCGGCAAATTCAAAGGCTTTCCGTGCGTATTTCTCCTCGCCGGTCATCTGGTATACGAAGGCGAGAGTGAAGGCATTGTTTATGGAGGTAACGTAATAGGTTTCGTATTTTCGGTCACGGTCGTATTCCGTCCAGTCGGCGTTCGGATTTTTCCCCTGGATCGGGATGTTCCTGTCGACCGGTGTGTACAGGAGACGGTTTGCTTCTGCCAGCAGCCGATCCATGATATCCCGACATTCAGGTATGGTGCGAATCCTGTCGAGCAGAACTGGTTTCTCTTCCTCGCTGAAATAGAGGTAGGGATGCTCGAGCTTTTCTTTCCCTATCGCACGGTTGATGTCGTCGGTGTCGATATCGGCAAGAGCGGGGCTTGTCGATACCATCATGAGTATGCAGGTGAACATAGATTTCAGTAACATTGCTAATCTCTTTCTATAGGTATATCAATGGATTACACTCAATGTCGCCACAGTGGACATTGAGGGGATTGTTGTATTCCTGCGCCCTCCTGATTACGTACGCCCTGAACTCATCGGTGGTAGCAAGGACGCTTCCCTCGCTCAAGGCGCCGAAGAGCAGGTACTCTCGGGTAGCGTGATGTTCGCCCGTGCAATACCGACCCTGAGATTTGAAAAGGGAACCGTGTCCGGTTCTTCCGGATGTACCGGGAGCGAAACACAGAGGATCATGCGGATCGATAGAGTGGTAGACAGTATGATTTGTTTCATGCAAACCTCTCGTAGAAATTCACGCTATAATACGCCGTTATCACCAATTCGATCATCATTGAAATAACTGTCGCCGGGAACGCTCGGCATGGACGTTTCGAGGAGCAGGCAGGGGCCGGCCCCGGTAAAGCTGTGCATTGTCCCCGGCTTGATCACGCGGACTTCGCCTTCTTTCTTGACAACCTCTTCGCCATCAACGACCATGTTCGCCGTACCCTTCACTATATAGAACGTCTCGTGCTTGACCTTGTGGTGATGGTAGGGACAGGTCTGGCCGTCGAATACGAACATGAACTTCGAGCAGTACCCGGCCTCGATCTCGTTCGATAGCCATAACTCAGTCTCCCCGGTCGTGTAGAAATCGTGCAATCCGAAGTGAAAGGGTATCGTGGGGACATCCGGCATTGCGAGTCCCCATGCCGTGAACTGTCGCGCGATCTTTTCAAGGACATGCGAGCGTTCGGCACCGTTAAGCTCAAACTGTTCAAACGATTCCATGATCTGAATATAACCTCCTTATGTATGTAGTGCTTTCAACAGAACAAACTATCGTTGAAAAAAATTGGATATAAGCACCCTTTTAAATTACATAATTCGTCCTCGTATACAAGCGGTAATGTGAAAAAAAACCACGCGAAGCAATCTTAATCTTCAAACACAGACCCATCAGGCAACACACCGGGTACGAGTAGTCGGCAAAAAACGTATGATCTTTTGAGGCTCGGTTCAGAGAAGAAAACAGCATCCCCACGGTAGGAGTGGAAAAATGGATGTATGATGTATTATGAAAGAAAACAATTGACAAAGCCCAGAAAAATGTTCATATTGTTCAACAATATTGATTATTATGTTCATTATTGCCCCGTTGCTCGTTGCATGACACACCTGACCACGGCACCGAAAGAAGGGAAAACGATCATCATGCGGTCGGAAGAACGCCGTAACGAACTCCTCTCGATCCTGCGCGCCATGCAGAAGGAGCTTCGCGTTGAAGAGCTTGCGGGCATGCTCGGCGTATCCCCCCTCACCATCAGGAGGGACCTCCGTGACCTTGCCGGGGATAAAGCCATCATCCGTACGCACGGCGGTTGT
>CAYWBT010000120.1:7469-9918 GCA_964456585.1 uncultured bacterium | reverse complement strand
CACACCTTCTCGTCTTATTTCTCGCCGCGGAGGAGCTTGAGGGTTTCCGTGGCTTCGATCCTGACCTCGTAGGTGCCGCCGGAATCCTTGTGGGCGTCGTGCTTCTCTATCTGCTCGAGCGGCGTGATGACAGAGGAATCGCCGAAACTCCTGAGCGCGATCACCGTGTAGATGCGCACGTTGGCGTTCTCCTCGGTGAGGAGCTTGAGAAGGGCTGTTCTGATCATCTTTTTGTCGTCTGCGGAGAAAAACGTGCCGGGCTCGTCAAACTCGTACATCTTGTGCAGGGTCACCGCGGCCCGTCCCCGTGACTCCGGTGACGTACTCTTGAGCGAGTCGACAATATCCGACACCGTGGAACGGCCGATATTGAGGAAGCCCTGTGCGGTGAAGGGATTGCCGCCGCCGCCCATGCTGCTCATCGTGAAGAGCAGGAGGGGTTTCGCTCGCCCGTCCCCGGTGTAGCTCAGCACCTTGAGAATATCGTAGATGTTCCAGCGCTCGTCTTCGGGGAGGCCCAGCTCACGGCGGGCGCTCTCGATAAGACCCGGCACGGCGGGTTTCAGGGCGTCTTTCCCCTTCTCATCATAGATATCGACGAGCTTATAGATAACCTCGGCGACCTCGTCCGGATCGGTGCTGCTCTTGAGGATCGCCGCATCCGCATCGGTAAATTCGACCGCCTGCACCTGCACAGGCGCAACGATGATACCACACACTATGAGGATACCCGCAGCCAGTCCCTGCAGGAATTTTCTCGTTTCTTTCACCATGTACTCCGTTGTTAAAAATGTATTGAAATACTCATATTTCACTGTATAAAATTGCGCTTAAACGCAGCCATTAATTGATAACCGACTCACGCGACAGGACGTCCCCGGAAAAGAGATGAAAAGGACACGTGCCGCCTCGATCCCAAGTGTCAGAGGTATGCGGTCTTTTTTCAGTATACCTTGTCGATGGAAACAGGCCAGTCTTCGGCGCCGACAACCTGCCGGTTCGTGCGATCCCACTCTATCTTTCGTCCGGTCAGGTAGGCGAGGGTTCCCATGTGGGCGGTCACCGCCTCCTGGTATCCCATCTCGATATTACAGCTCGTTTCCCCGCCGTTACGGATGGCCTCGAGCCATTCCCGGAGGTGGAGATGCGTGGTATCGATTCGTTTGCCATCGCGATACGTGTAGAGAAGCCCCCTTCCGGCAAAGTATTTCTCGGTGGCGGAAGTTACCGCATCGAGTCCCTTCGAGCCGGGAGTGTACATAAACATCGGCGTATCGTTCTTGATCATCCCGTTCTCTATCATCTCCTTGTAGCGCTTCGAGTTGGGATCGGCGGTCACCGACATCGTCCCCGCATGGAGCTGGCCGAGGTCCATCGCGGCATCATCGCCCATGATGAGCTTGCCGCGTTTCATATTGCTCGAGAGTGTGGCGGAGTAGAGCAGGGTCATGTCACGGTCGGAATACTCGTATGCCGCCTGATACACGTCGGGCACCTCGCGGCCGTCCTTGTAGTAGTAGATGCCGCCGCTTGCGACCACGTTATCGGGAATGCCAAGGTCGAGAATCATGTTCAGGGCATCGTACTCGTGGGTAAAGAGATCGCCCGAAAGCCCGGTCCCATAATCGTACCAGCACCGCCAGCGAAAAAACCGTTCGAGGCTGAACGGCCGCCGTTGACTCTTGCCGAGAAACTGGCGCCAGTCGATGTTCATGGGACTTGCCTCGTGGTGTATGTTGTAAATCCATGCGCCGCCGGGATCGTTCCGGTTGGTGGTGACCTCGACGAGAGAAATCTTGCCGAGGATCTGTTTTTGAACAACCTCCCGCGCAACCATGTAGGAGTCCGTTTGGCGCCCCTGATGGCCGAGTTGGAAGACGATGCCGCTCTTTTTAACCGCATCGACGACGGGAAGTACTTCCGGAATTGTTCGGGTCAGTGGTTTTTCGAGGTAGAGGTGCTTACCCGCCTCGGCGGCGTCGATGGCCATTTGTGCGTGCCAGTGTTCCGGCGTCGCCACGATGACCGCATCGATGTCGTCGCTCGCGAGCATCTGCTTGTAGGTGCGGTAGCGTTTGGCGCTCTCGTTCACCGTGCCCGTGTTCGCTCCCTTAGTGACCGTTTCAAGCGCCCGTTCGGCTCGTATATCGAACACATCGCAGACACCGTTGATGACGATGTTCAGCGGGTCCTGGTTTATGAAATCCTCGTATCGCTTGTCGCGGGAATCTTCCTGCGCCGCCTGCTTCATGCTCTCGAGCCAGGAGGGATGGGCGAATCCGGCAGCACGGAGGAGATATTCACCCCTGCTGCCGTACCCGATGATACCGAGCCGCAGTTCATTGCCGGAGGTCGCGCCGGTTTGCAGGGACGGGATGGTGAAAGACTCTTCATCGAGTTTGAGATCGGTTAAAAGGCGGTTTTTCTTCGAGATATCCACCGATCGTTT
>CAYWBT010000120.1:0-7369 GCA_964456585.1 uncultured bacterium | reverse complement strand
CTATCCGACAGTGGTGTGCGTTCATTTCCCCGTCCCGTTCCTTGAATGTGGTGAAAAAGAGGATGGATCGTATAAAGGTATTTATTTTTTTACAAAATAATAGTATCTTTATTGCATAGGATATCGTCCTGAAAAGTAATTACTTGGATTAGATTGCTGTGAATACACATCAACCAGGGTAGTAACCATGTTTCTTTTTCTCTTGCGTGCAGTTCTGATTTTCTGGATACTTTCCATCCTGTACCGGTGGTTTTCACGCCTGTATATCACGCGTGGTGATCAGAAAACGACACCCCGCACCAGGCATTCTGCAAACACGCCCGACAATCTGAGTCATACCGGCACCATCACCGACGCTGATTTCGAGGAGATCGTGGACGATGACAGGAACCCATGATTCTGAGGCGAGAATTCTCCTCTTGACCGGGGAAGAATTCCAGCGCCTCGAGCGTCTGAACGATGTACTCAATACAGTCGTTGAAAGTCCGACGCGAGATTTCAATCTCGATGTTATGTATCCCGAAGATTTCTCGCCGAAGAATCTGTCTGACCTAATGATGACCTTCCCCATGATGGCCGCACGGCGTGTGGTGGTTCTCCGTAATTTCGACCGGCTCAATAAAAATGTACAGAAACGTGTGAGCGAAATCGTCGCAAACACGCCGGAAACAACACTGGTAATTATCGAGGGCGAGAAGGCGAAACTTTCCCCGATCCCAAAACAATACACCCGAACCGAAACATTCAAGCCGGTATACGATAACCAGCTTCCCGGATGGATCAGAGAACGGTTCAGGAACCGCGGTAAGACCATCGATGAAAACGGGATTATGCTCCTGATCAACAATGTGGGAGGTGTTCTCGGTGAGATCAACAGCGAAATAGAGAAAATACTTATCACTGCGGGAGAAGCCAATTTCATTACCAGGGACGATGTTCAGAAGGTCGTCGGCTCGTTCAAACGGGACACGGTCTACAGCCTCTGTGATGCGGTTGGTCTTGGCAATTTCGGAGAAACGGTACGAATTTTCAACAACCTCATGGTGGCTGAGAAGGGCAAGGAGACCTACTATATCGGATCACTCATATCCCACATCATGAAACTCTCGGAATATAATCGGCTGATAAAAAACGGAATTCCCCATAATGAAGCAAGTAAAGTTGTCATAGCAAGCAGTAATCTCTGGAAAAGAAAACGCTGTAGTGACCAGGCCAAGCGTTTAACATCACCGGTGGTCCGCCGGGCGCTCACTGTCCTCGGTCGTTTGGAATCGAACCTCAAGCGAAGCTCCATCGACAACAAACTAATGATTGATATGATTGTCCCTCTTCTCGTTACCGACTTGAAATAATGGTCAATATTGAACAGAGATACACTTTCATGCCACTTGAATATGACTTTCTAAAGGACCCCATAACTACACGGACATAAAGAAAGGAACCGTTATGGCAAAACCCATCGAAGTTACCCAGGAGACTTTCGACGATACCGTTCTCAAAAATGACCTCCCTGTCATCGTTGACTTCTGGGCATCCTGGTGCCCACCCTGTCGCATACTCGGACCGATCCTCGACGAAATCGCGGACGAATATGACGGTCAGGTCGCGGTATGCAAGGTTGATGTCAGCGCGGAAGAGGCACTCGCCCAGAAATATGAAGTTCGGAACATACCCACCGTCCTGTTCGTCAAGAATGGAGAGATAGTCGATCAGGCAGTTGGTGTGTTGCCAAAGGACAAGATTGTTCAGAAAATCAAGGAGCTGCAGTAAATACAACCGGCAATCCCGCCGTTGAATCCCTGATCACACCCTGTTGTATCGAAGCAGGTTCGGGGAACCTATCTTGGTGAAGGCGGCGTACTTTCACAGGAGACACCATGACCGACATACTCTATGATACCGTAATCATCGGAGCCGGTGCGGCCGGACTCACAGCCGGTATTTACGCATCTCGGGCTAACATGAAAAGTATTCTCTTCGAGAAATTTGCCCCTGGTGGACAGGCGGCACTGACCGCATTCGTGGAGAATTATCCCGGTTTTCCCGACGGTGTCTCGGGTTTCGATCTCATGGAGAAGATGCGCTCCCAGGCGGTCAAGTACGGGCTGGAGATTAAAACCGCCGAAGTGACTTCTCTCACCCAAGATACCCATGATTTCTCGCTTGAAACAACAGCCGGTGAGATCCGGACAAAAACCATTATCATCTGCACCGGAGTCCGTCCGCGACACCTCGGGATTCCCGGGGAAAAGGAACTTTTCGGAAAGGGTATATCAACCTGCGCAACCTGTGATGGCGCATTTTACCGTAACCTGGAAGTTGCGGTTATCGGCGGGGGTGATTCGGCGTTGGACGAGGGTATCTACCTAACCAGGTTCGCCTCGAAGGTTCACATTATACACCGCCGTGATACCTTTCGGGCGATCGGACCGCTCGTTGTAAAGGCGGAACATGACCCGAAAATCCAGTTTCACCTCGATACCATCGTGACCGCGGTGAACGGTGAGAATTCGGTGGAAAGTGTTACCCTCAAGAACGTTCGAACCGGCGAAGAATCGGTTTTACCGGTTTCCGGTGTCTTTCTGTACGTGGGTTTGCTCCCCAATTCGGAAATGTTCAGGGAGTTTATCAAACTAAACGACCAGGGCTTCATAAAGGCCGATGAGATACTTGCCACGTCGGTACCGGGTGTTTTCGCGGCAGGGGATGTGCGCGAAACACCACTCCGTCAAATTATCACCGCAGCGAGCGACGGTGCGCTTGCGGCCCATTCCGCGGGGAAGTACGTGGAAACAATTTGAGTTTGGTCGAACATCAGCCCCGATTCACCACCAACAGGAACTCCGGTCGGTACATGCAAGGTTCGGATGTGCCAGAGAATCCGCACCTGATGCCGCCGATTCTTCATCATATATAGTATGACAGCAACATTTATAGCAACATGAAAAAGCCCCAGAATTGAACCTTACCTGGATAGTTGGTAAGGCGTACTACTGGTGCGTTATTGTGCGTGCATGCGTGACCTTGCCCTGAAAGTTGATCCAGATATTATAGTACTATCTGAATAAACATTTTCCAGGGGAAGTACGGTCAGAGTCATCTGGCAACCTTATACCAGTCAACGTTTACTTCTGTAGGAGACTGGAACGGTTGACCGTGCATGAGATAATCAAGCGTGAAACGATGAAACTTCGGCGAGCTTATAACTGGGGGAAAGGTGCGGTAAAAACAGTTGCGTTTCCTAGAAAAATACACATTATTTTTTTAATTGAAAGTGTCCAAAATGTTCTGACTACATACACTTTTCAGTAGGGGATATCCTAATGAAAAAAAGAAATTACTATTCGGACTATGTGTTCGTTACATTTTTGCTCATCGCAGTGTGCCCGGTAATGCTGTTTTTCCCAAACAACATACAGGCTGACGATGATGTGGCGAAGTATTCTGCGCAACGAACGACCGGTCCGATAACGATTGACGGCAGGCTCGATGAAAACGATTGGCTTCGGGCAGAGGAAGCAGTGTTACACGATGCAAACACCGGGCTCGACCTGCCGTTAAAAACCACTGTTCGTCTCCTCTGGGATGATACATATTTCTATGTTGGATTCTATGGCGATGATAACGACGCATGGACCACCCACACTCATAATGATGAAAATCTCTGGGAAGAAGAGGTTTTTGAGATGTTTATCGATCCTGAGAACCGTGGACATACCTATTACGAGATCAATATCAATCCCGCAAACACAATCGTGGATCTTTTTATTTTGAACGGTGGGGAAACAAGAAAAGGTATATTCATCAATACAAAGAAATGGAATTTCAGCGGTCTGAAGCATGCTGTTTATGTTGAAGGCGACGGTAAAAACGAAGGAACCTCGGATACATTCTGGACCGCAGAACTCGCGATTCCCTTTGATGAGATGTGGACCGCCGAAAATACACCGCCCAGGGTCGGGGATATGTGGCGGATGAACTTCTTCCGTATCGAGCGGGGGAAATCGGACGTAATAGATGACGATTGGCAAGCAGCTTTCAGTTTTCCGAAAGGTTTGGGATTTCATATCCCCTGGAGGTTCGGGGAAATTTATTTTGCTCAATGATTCGATTGTATCCTGAAAACGTGAAAGGCCGGTACGCCTTCCAATGAACCACCCTTGAAAGTGGCCTGATTCCCGACATGAAGGCGAGACTAACCACGGTAGGCTTGCTGTCCCCCAAAATACGGCAAACCTCAGGGACAGGGTACGATTCAAAATAGCGGGGTATACATGAAAAAACATTTATACGCACTTTTGTTATTATTTGCCGGAAGCACCGGCATGCTTTCAGTCCCCCTTGTCGCTGCTTCAGCAACTCCTGTTGTCGATTGGCTTGTTATCGGGACATTCCACACATCCGATGATAACGAAATACTGGATTTCCCGTATTTGCCTGAACAGAAGCTGGCACCGTCATCAGGGGAAAAGGCTGGTGATTTCACATGGCAGGCGGTAACGGCGCCGACTGCGCGTGTTGATCTACGTGATTTTGATTTCCCCGTTAAAAGGTTCTGTGCGGCATATGCGTTTACCTATATTCATGCCGAAAAAGACGGGAATGCACAACTGGTGCTCGATTCGGGTGACGGCCTGGCGGTGTGGATAAACGGTGAAGAAGTGTGGCGGGACTTTGTGTATGTAAATCCGTGGCATGATTCACCCAGAGACCATGTAGTGGATGTTGTGCTTCATAAAGGATGGAACAGGCTGCTGCTAAAAATTGGCGAATTGAACAGTGGATGGAGGTTTGGAAGAAATTGGAGCTTTTCCTGTTCTATTGACGCTGAATCGGGGATAGCCTTTTCTCTGACGAATCCTGATACTAAGAAATGGGCAGGCAGAGGTAATTATGACAGCTTGACGCTTACGAGTATAGAATTGCGTGCGATGGAAAATGGCAGAGGAATAACAGCAGATATGGCGATTTCAAATTTCAGCAATGCCAAAGTGGAAAATATACGATGCAAATTCGTTACTCCCGCTGGGGAAAAAGTGGGTGCGGTGACCCTGCGTTCAATCGATCCGGGAGGATATGCCCGTGTTCATATTCCATTGGATACCGTGATGCTGGCAGGCGCCTTGAGTGATGACGGTTCCAATATCGTACTTCAGACAAGTGAGGCATCTGAAAGTTATCCGGTGCCCGAAAACATGGCTGTAAGCTGTCTGTGTCTCGTCGCGGCAACTTCGGGAACATCCGACAATGAAATGCTTGATCTGGGTACAAAAGCGTGTGCAGCAATCGAAACATACCATCTTCGCCTTACACCGCATGTCGCTGCAGCCCGGAAAGGTCTCACTGCTTTTATTTCGGGTGACTCCGACACCGCTGTTGAAATCCTGAAAAGGATCATGACAAGCAGTCTTGCTTCCGTGCCCGATCGTTCGGACAAAACGGCACATATAACTGGTCACGGCCATATTGACATGAACTGGCTGTGGACTGGCGACGAAACCATGAAAGCGTTCCATGATACCTTTCGTCAGGTTATCGCTTTCATGGACGAATATCCCGATTTTACCTATATTCAGAGCCAGGCCGCTTGTTATAAGGCCATTGAGGAAATGGATCCAGCGCTTTTCGAACGCATCCGTCACTACGTTCAGGAAGGCCGCTGGGAGCTCGGCGGCGGGATGTGGGTCGAATCGGACACGAACCTTTCAGATGGTGAGGCACTTACCCGGTCGTTTTTACTCGCCCAGCGGTATTTCCTCGACCGTTTTGGAAAAACAGCACACGTGGGCTGGCTGCCGGACAATTTCGGGCACATATCACAGCTTCCGCAACTGTTAGTGCTTTCAGACTGCGAATCGTTCTATTGTAAACGGTGCCAGCCGACGAATGGACCGTTCTGGTGGGAATCACCCAATGGCTCGAGAATACTCACCTATGCAAACAGCTCATATAACAAAGCCATCACTTACGATCTTACCAGAGAGTTTGACGATATAATACCGGACGGTCACAGGCTTTTCATTCCCTGTGGAGTGGGAGACCATGGTGGTGGCCCCACGCGGCGGGATATCGATACAGTGCATGTGCTAAACAGTACTCCCCGGTACCCCAAAGTACACTTCTCGACAGCCGAAGCTTTTTTCCAGTCTGCGGAACAGGAAATGGACGGCCGACCTACGCACCGCGGTGAGATGCAGTATGTTTTTGAGGGATGTTATACATCGGTGGCGCGGGTGAAAGAAGGAAACCGCCACGGTGAATCGGCGCTGTTTACCAGCGAATTCTTGTCGTCGATTAACCGCTTCTTAGGTGATACATACCCCGCGGAAAACCTCCGTGAGGCATGGGAAACTTTGGTATTCAATCAGTTTCATGATATTCTTCCCGGATCCGCAATCCATGAGAGCAACATGGACGCTATCGCCGACTATAAATGGGTTCTTTCACGTGCAGAGAAGATCCGGGACCTATCGCTCAGGAAGCTCGCGGACGAGGTGAGAAATCCTCCGGTACAGGGCCAGCCGGTGGTCGTGTTCAATCTCCAGCCGCGGGAACGTGCATCTGTTGTCGAGGCAGAGATATTCACTCATTCATCTCCTGCGACCGCACATCTTTCATATTGGGGTGATCCTTATGCCAGCAATCACATTGAGCCGGTGGATATCGGGCAGGGCATGGCGCCTACCGTTCTTGTCCGAGACCCATCAGGGAAAACGATCCCGGCACAGGTTGTATGGGGCAAGAACTTTCCGCCAGGCTGGCGGTCGCGCATTCTGTTCGTGGCAGATGACCTGCCTGCGGGCGGTTACCGCCAATACACTATTGATACCTCCCGTCCAGGTACGGATAACGAGCTCCTTTCAGGCGATAACGGCTTTTTCGAAACCAATTTCTTTACTATTGGTATGGATATGGTGTCCGGCGATATTACAAGTTTGCGGGACAAGCGCACGGGAACGGAATATACCGGCGGGGGAATGAACCGCCTCCGTATATATATGGAAGATGCTGGGGGTATGAATGCATGGAGTATTGGCAAACCAAACCGCATCGAGGATATAACAGATGTTGAGAGCGTAAAGATAACCGAACGAGGTCCTGTTCGGGCATGTGTTGAAACGGTCAAAAAATGGGGAAACTCAAGATTTATCCAGAGAACGTTTATATATCACTCATACCCGAGGATCGATTTCGAACTCGATGTCCATTGGTTCGAACGCGGTGGAGACGGAGCAGATGGGCCTATGCTGCGTGTTATTTTCCCGTTGTCACTCAAAGATCCTCGTTTCTTTTGTCATGTTCCTTTCTACGTCGTAGCACGACCCACAACCGGGCGGGAAGTACCTACTCACAAGTGGGTGGATATTAC
>CAYWBT010000119.1:0-10041 GCA_964456585.1 uncultured bacterium | reverse complement strand
TGACAATGTAGTACCAGGTAAAATCCATGGCGGCCGGTGATCCGAGAATCTCGAGATACGATTCGGGAAGCTGCTGATGGATTGTGCGGAGTGCATCCAACATTCCGCTGCCGCCGTAGAGCAGGTTGACCTTCGCCCAGGCGAAGGGAATGAGTAAAAATGTCAGGATGATGATGAATATTCCCTGAACCGTATCCGATACGAACGCCGCGGTCAATCCGCCGGTTACCGCATAGATCATCACGATGAAACAGACGATCCAGATGAGGAAATTCTTGTTCAGGTGGGAAAAATTTTTCCCGGGTTTAAGCACCTGCAGCTCTTTCAACCGGGTTTTCTGTGCATCGTCGAGCGAAAGGTAGTCGGACTCGCGGAGCCGGTTGAGTTCATCGGCCATGTTATACTCGCGGCGCTCCACCAGGGTGAGCTGATCCGTTGTCTTCGGCGTCAGGGCGAGCACGGTTTTGCTCATGGCGCTGAAACCGACCGAGAGGTAAGCCATCATCATGATGGAGCCGAGTATCGCATAGGTTGCCGCCAGCCGTTTGGATCCGTAGCGCTCCTCGTAGAAATCCCCGAGGGTCTGCACCCGCAGACGGCGCATCCAGGGGGATATCATCCAGTAAATCGGCGTGGAGGGAAGATAGAGAAGGGAACTCCAGATACCGGCGACACCGTTCGTATAGGTGGTCGTGACCGCACCGACACTGTTATCGGCGGTCGTACTCTGCCCGAATGCAGCAAACGTCTGAATGATCTTGCCGAATCTCCTGCCTCCGAGAAAGTAGTCTTCCTGATTCTTGATGCGGCGCATCGACCAGAAGCCGATGCCGATCATAGCGGCGAAATAGATCAGTATAACGATAATATCAATGAGGGGAAGTCCAAACATAGCGGTTCCTGTTTATCGGAGTGGTGCAGTGATCAACCGGTTTTTTTTATCGTTTGTACAGGTTCGTTCTCGCGAACCTTGCTGTCCGGGTTCAAGAGAGTGAATTTGTGCGTTGTTTTCCTATCCCCCGTACATCCGGTAACGCTCGGCGACCTCGAATATGCGGGCGACATTCTCATCAGGGGTGCCGTAATCCATGTTGATGCAGCACATACCCACCTGGGAGAGATCCCCGGCGTTTTCGAGCAGGTTCACGAGATCGGATTCAACCTCATCCGGTGTGCACTCCTTGATCTTAACCGGGGAGAGGCGCAGGTTGAAGAACGCGTCCGGGATTTTCTCGCGGCAGTAAGCAACATCGGCACCCCAGCCGACATCAAAGAAACAGGCCTCCCTGACCTTCCCGTATCCCTCGGCGACTTGGTGCATGTTCGTGCCACAGTGATGGATACCGTATGGCTGCAGGTGTTGTGACAACCTGATGTCGTATGGCAGAAGGAATTCCTCGTAGAGGTCGTTTGAGATCATCTGCACCGAGCAGTTCGAGTGCAGGTTGATCGTGGGTTCCACCTGCTCGATGCTACGGTTGACCGAGATCGAGGTCGTTCTTGTTTCCGCCTGAACCAGGCGCAGGATGGCGATGATGTTTTCCGTAAACTTGTCAAATATCCGATGCATGATTGCCGGGTTGTCATAATAGGAGAGAAATACTTCCTGGCCCATGAGATCGAGCGCGAGGTTCTGAACGCCTGCCCAGCCAATATCGCCCTTCACATACCCGAACCGTTCTTTGAGTGCGGCGATGAGGGCAAAAAAGTCCCTGAATTCAGGGACTTCCGCGGGATCGGGAATTTCTTTTGCCGCGAGTTCCTCAGCGGTCATCGAGAGGGGCGCGAACAGGGGACTGCTGTCAACCGGATACTGAATCGAACACCCCCACTGTGCGGAAAGCATAAAACCCGCCGCGATGTGGACAGGGCCCACGACCGGTTCGGGAACCGGATGTTCCTCGCCGTACCCGAACGCACCAAAGCGTTCCCAGAGCACCCGCCGCATCTTTATTTCGTCATCGACCCGCCGGTCGGGATTGAAATAGTGGTCACGATCGAACGATAATCCGACCTCGTGATGCCACCAGTTGGGATGAAATACGATCTCGACCGGAAGAAATGTTTTTGATTCTATCTTCACTGTGTCCTTAATCTCCCGTTCTGATATTCCCGGTATCCTTCACTATTCCTTCAATCCAGGTCGAAAAAAGTCCCGGCACCTTAATGTCTTTCCTTCGAAGCGGACTTCGGTGAAAGGTTCGGCTCATACCGTTTCGAAATTTTGTGCAGTACAAATAAAAAAAACGATACATTATTCGGTGTGTGGTTGCTCTGGGCTCATATTTTGGTATATTTCAGGGAACCGATAGAAACATGGTGTAAACTACACAAAAACGAATCGAGGTTCAACAATATTTTCCGGAACACTGACCTGATTGATCATGAATAGTACATGCAATCCCCTATTTACCCACGGAGAAATCCTCATGCCGGATAAACTCGTACTCGATGAGAACCGTTTTTTCGATCCCGATCCGACTATCCGCACCATCGCCCGTGAACTCTACGAACGGGTGAAAGACCTGCCGATTGTCTGTCCGCACGGCCATGTTGACCCGCGGATATTCGCTGATAACAAGCCGTTTTCCGATCCCGCCGGACTCATTATTGTCCCCGATCACTACGTATACCGGATGCTCTATTCACAGGGGATTCCACTTGAATCCCTCGGAATGCCGTTCGTTGACGGCCGCCCGGTGGAGAATGACTCGCGGAAGGTCTGGCAGACGTTCTGCGACCATTTCTACCTTTTTGTGGGAACACCGTCCGGCGTTTGGCTGAAACACGAATTTTCGACCGTGTTCGGTATTGAAGAAAAGGTGACCGGCGCCTCGGCGCAGCGCATCTACGACAGGATACAGGAAAAATTGCACACCGCCGCGTTTCTTCCCCGGGCGCTCTTCAACCGTTTCAACATCGAAGTGCTTACCACGACAGACGCGGCAACCGACCGGCTGGAATGGCACCAGAAGATCGCGCTCTCCGGGTGGAACGGTAGGGTGATTCCCTGTTTCCGCCCCGATGCGGTGACCACTATCGCCAGCCGTAACTGGAAAAAGAACATCAAGCTCCTCAGCAGCGTATGCGATACCGACATCGATTCCTACCGGACATTCATCCATGCGCTCGAACAGCGCCGGGAATTCTTCAAATCGATGGGAGCAACTTCAACCGACCATGCCGTCATCGAACCCTACACGCACGAGTTGTCCGAGACCGAAGCGGACAGAATTTTCCAGAAGGCACTGAAGGGCAAAGCCTCAGCGAAGGATGCCATGCTGTTTAACGCACACATGCTGATGGAAATGGCGCGCATGAGCTGTGAAGATGGTCTCGTGATGCAGGTGCATCCCGGTTCCTTCCGCAATCACAACGAGGAGATATTCGAAAAATTCGGTCCCGATACGGGCTGTGATATTCCCCTGCAAACTGAATACACGATGAATCTCCACGAACTGTTGAACACCTACGGTAATGAAACCGGTCTCACTATTATCGTGTTTACTCTCGACGAATCCACGTACTCCCGGGAGCTGGCGCCGCTGGCGGGACACTATCCCGCGCTGAAGCTCGGGCCTGCATGGTGGTTTAACGACAGCATCGAGGGCATGACCCGCTATCGCCAGATGGTCACCGAGACCGCCGGTATCTACAACACGGTCGGTTTTAACGATGATACCCGGGCGTTCCCCTCCATCCCGGCGCGCCACGATCTCTCACGGCGGGTCGATGCCAATTTCCTCGCCGGGCTCGTGGCGAGACACATCATCGATAAGAGCGAGGCAGCAACGATGATCCAGGCCTTGGCGCACGACTTGGCAAAGAAATCCTATCGCCTGTAACCACTCCGCATAAGAGGGCGGAGGACGGCATCGAACCGGAACTGTGTAACTTGTTACCGAGGACTGTCATGAATGAGCTTCACCTGAACAACCTGCTGAAACTGAAAGATTCCGGAGAAGGAAACGTCGTACACCTCCGCCTTTCATCGGATGAGAAACTCTCGGTGTATCCGAAATCGATCAACCGGATCGGAAACGGTGTTGCGTTCCTCGCACGCGCCGGATTGGAGAAAAAACTCTATCTGGTCTCGTATGATAACTATGATTCCATGCTGTCGCCATTCCCCGCCGGGATGCTCAAAACAGTCCGGCTCGACGAGAGAACCCTCGTGTCATCCTGTCCCCTGGATCACAAAAGCGCTGAGGTTGTGCAGTGCGTGTTCGGCTTCACCCGTCCGGTGCTGCTGGGCACCGAAAATTCGTTCGGATTCGGTGACCGCCTGGGACTTGCAAATCCGGGCCATGTGCGGGCGGTGAGCGGGAAATCACTGAAGCCTGTTTTCCCCCAGCAATCTATACGGGAACTCGAGCGTACCGGCCGTACACCACAGGATGTGATGGATGCCGCTGTCTGGGCGGTATTCCAGGAAGGATACCATGATGGTTTCGGCGCCGATGCCGATCATCTGAAAACCACCGCCGATATCGACCGCATGGCCCGGGCAGGATTCACCATGTTCACCATCGACCCGGGGGACTACGTCGTTGAACACGCGGAACGTCTCGCGGCCGCCGAACTGCGCGAACGTGCCGGGGCACTTCCCTGGGATGTGCTGGAAGACACCCTCGACGACTGCCGGAAACGATACGAGGGAAGGGTGCACCGGATTTCCGACGACTTCTCCATCGAAGCCGGAGCCGATGAGGTACTCCCGGCGCTTGTGAAGTACGGCGGCGTTATCGCCCACATGGTCGCAATGTACCGTCACCTTGAGATGACATGCACGGGAAGCTCGTTCGAGGTCGAACTATCGGTTGATGAGACAGACTCACCGACGACGCCGTTCGAACACTACCTCATCGCCCGTGAACTGAAGAGGCTCGGGATTCGTCCGGTCAGTCTCGCGCCGCGCTTCATCGGTGATTTTGAGAAGGGTATCGACTACCGGGGAGATCTCATTCGGTTCCGCGAGGAATACCATAAACATGTCGGAATCGCCGAAGCTCTCGGCCCGTACAAGATCAGCCTCCACTCAGGCAGCGACAAGTTCAGCGTTTACGAGATTATCGGGCAGATCCCCGCGGGAAGATTTCATGTCAAGACTGCCGGAACAAGTTACCTCGTCGCACTCGAGGCAATCGCCGCGAAACATCCCGCCCTCTTCCGGGAGATACTTGCCTTCTCCCGTGAGCGGTATGAGTTCGACCGGAAATCCTATCACGTGTCTGCCGATCTCGCGAAGGTTCCGCCCGCAGAATCCCTGCCGGATGAAACGCTTGCCGGGTTGTTCGTTAGTGACGATGCCCGCCAGGTGCTCCATGTGACCTTCGGCTCAGTCCTGACTGCGAGAAGCGGCGACGGCTGGCTTTTCAAGGATCGCATCCTCGGCTTTCTGAGAGAGAACGAGGATATCCACTACGAATTTCTGATACGTCATTTTCACCGTCACCTTGATCCGTTGCTGACCGGCAAACGGCATAACCCTCGTGAAGACGTGTTATGAAACGTGGTGCCGATATCGAAGTTTTTCCTTGCAGTTCTGAAGAACGCACTCCGGTGGCTTTTGTTATCTGCCGCCGAAAACACGGGGACGATCAGCATGCATCGTCATGAAATACCCCCCCGCCTGCCCTTGGCCGTATTCATGGCCGGAGGAGGTATCTATCTCGCGCTCCATGTTGTTGCGGCGGTTAACCGTTCGCCGTTGCTCTGGGGTACTGACAGCTGGGCCTTTCTACCGGCGCTGTGGGCATACGTTCTGCTCGCGCTCGGTATCATCGCTCTTGTACCGCGTACAGGGACACTGGTACAACCGTTTTTTTTGCGGCTCAGTCGTCTGCTCGCCCGCATCCCGCAGCCGGTCTGGCTTATCTCGGCGGGTGTGGTACTGTATGTTCTACGTCAGCGGACCTTTTTCCTCGGCGACGGCCAGCTTCGTCTGACGAACACCGAAGCGCACCACCTCTTCTCCCTCGAAGAACCGCTCGACACGCTGGTACACACCTCGCTCTACATCGTACTGAATCCCCTGTTCGGTACGAGCGGGAAGGTTGTCTACCAGGGGCTGAGTATCCTCATGGGAGTTGGGGCGCTCTGGGGGGGGTGGTACTATCTGAAGCGCCTTTACAACCCGGTCGGCCGCCGATGGTTCATGGGAGGACTCGTTGCCACATCGGGTGCCGCGCAGCTCTTTTTCGGCTATGTTGAGAGCTATACGATCGTTGCCGCCCTGTCGCTCATGTTTCTGTTTTCGGCCCTGCTGATGATCAAGCGGAAGAAGCCTACACCTATCCCTGCGGTGTTTCTCTCCCTCGCGATCATCACCCATCCTGTTGCCGTCATGCTCCTGCCCGCTGCGTGGTATGCATACCGTCAGGTAATCGGCAGTTCTACCGGCATGCGACAAACCATCACGTCCTGGCTGCCGTACCTCGGGACAGGGGCGTCCATTATCGGAGCTGTCATCATCGTCTTCTGGCTGGGCGGTCAGTCGCCTCTCGATTTTATCGCGCACTACCTCTCGGGGAGCAATCTCCTCCCGTTCACCGCCCGGGGCGACCGGTACGGCATGGTGACTGCGTACCACTTTGCCGATGTTGCCAACGAGATCGGTCTCACCATTCCGGCAGGGATTGCGATCTTCTTCCTGCTGTTTCGCGTTCGGTCGATCAGGTGGACCACCTCCGTCGTATTTCTCGCCCTCGCGAGTGCCGGGATGCTCTTGTTCATGACGGTGTTCAATCCGAAACTAGGATTTGCGCGCGATTGGGATATTTTCGCGCTTGCGGCATTTCCGGCGACGCTGTTCCTGGGGGAGTTCATCCTCGAAACGGTGGGAAAGAACCTGTTCCGAATTGCCTTTCCGCTCCTGGTTATTGCCGTGCTGCATACCGTTCCGTGGATTGCTATCAATGCATCGACTGCGGCATCGCTTGCCCGTATCGAACACCTTGTCGGGACACCGTGGTGGCCGAAAACAGCGAAAGCGCTGACCCATGACGATCTCGGAAAGTACTGGCACGAACAGGGTGATCTTGCCAGGAGGGGATATCACTATGCGCGGGCCTTCGACCTGGCAGGCAACCGTCGGTACTACGAAAACGTGGTCAATGCCTATTACCATCTCGGGGATTTAGAGGCGCTTCGTTTGTTCGTCCCGCGGGACGAAACCAATCCGCTCGGGTACTTTTACCTCGGATCGGCTTTACTCACGAAGAAAGAGTATGAAGGTGCGCTGCGGGCATTCGAGCGGGTTCGGAAACTCGATCCGGACTATACCGGCGTTTATCTTCAGCTTGGTCGGACCTATCTCCTCATGAACAAGTATGAGGAATGTATCGCAGCATACCGTGAGGCGCTCAGGCGTAAGGAATCAGCGAAAGGTAACGCGGATACCGGGCGTGTCGATATCAACTGGCGGAGCGTGCACACCGGTCTCGGATTAGCCTATCACCAAACCGGCAGGTGGGAGGAAGCGATCGAGCAGTACCGGGAGGCCCTCGCTCTCGAACCAGAAAACGCGCAGACCCACTACTCCATCGCCCTTTCCTGTTATCGTGCGGGTAGGGATTCCCTGGCACGGGCACATGCGGATATGGCGGAGCGCCAGGGGTATGACGGCGGTAAAATTTCCGCGCTCCGCAGCCTCATCGAGTCGGGCGGCAGCGGGGAATATTCACCGGAGAAGTGATCGTCTCCACGGCAGCTTTGTCCCCCGTAAGCTACCACCCCAGCGCGTAGGTGTTGACTTTCTCAACGGTTGACTGGGGAAGCCTCCCTGTGTGCATTTCCCCGGCAACGTCACTGACAACCTCAATAATCGATTGTGCTTCGTTATCTGAAAGGATCAGGGGCGGAAGCACGCGGATAACTCGCTGTTTGTCGCCGATATACCCGAAGAATATGCCTTTTTCGAGGCATCTGAAAGCGAAAATCTTCCCCGCCAGAATATTGTGAGAAACATCGATCTCGATGCCGATCATGAGCCCTCTTCCCCGTGCTTCAACAATGACATCGGGGTATTCTGCCTCCACTTCCTTGAGACCGGCGAGCAGGTTTGCGCCAACCTCGCGGGCATCGATAACCTTCTCTGCTTTCCGTTCACCGATGCGGGGAGAGACGGCGGCAATACGGTCGCTGGCCACTGCGATATCGGTATCGAAACCGGGCGAACCTGAACCGTCGAAAACCGTGCCCCCCTTCACGAGCAGACCATACTCTTTCTTCGTTGAACATCCGGTCATGGCGCGAGCAGCCGTTATTCCTCCGGCTGACGATTGTAGAAACGCTCTGCGTCTCATTATTATAAACTCCCTGTTCAATCCTGATAGCTGAGAGGTTTCATTCCGGAAGCATGAGAGAATTCTGCGTTGTATGCTTTATAGTCGATGAATAAATAATACTGGTAAATTATTTTTCAGCCAAGAATATTATCAGGAAAAAAAATAACAAAATAACAAAAAAAAGGTTCCCTTTTTGATTGATATACCATATACTTTTCCAAAAGCCCGTCGATGAAAATTATCCATTAACGAGTGCCGATGTAAATGCACGTGAGAACGCATGCACAGTTGTACGATTTATAGCTTTTGTACCCGGATAGTTGTACCGGAAAAAAAGCGGAACCTATGCAAACTTTATGCATTAAAATAGAAAGAAATATTTACTAAATGTTTGAGCGTTCCTCCGAACGATTGGAGTAAGGCGCTTCGTGTATTTTACAGTAGTTCAGTTAATTTCCAGAAAGGTGGTGCCATGGACGACAGTCACTACGACGAATTGTATACAATCCTTGACGAAATGAACGGACGCATCGAAGAAATATTCATCTCCTGTGCCGAGCCCGAACTCCTCGATATCGTCATTTCAAAACTGAACCACAAGGTCGAGGAATTCATTGTTGAGTTCGAGAAGGAAGTGGAAAAGATAGAGCTCCTGGAACTCGATGTTTAAAATTCTCTTCTGCGTCATCTCTCAAGGTGCACAGAATCTGTTACCGCGGCAGTGCCTGCAGTGTAATTAACTATCTTTTTTTCTCTAAAATGACATGTTTTTGGAAAAAAAATAACCATAATCGCAAATGTGTTAACAGGATGTACCGGCGCAATTTGGTATTGTTTTTGAGGGAAGTTGGGGAAACGTGTGGTTGCGTACAGGATTCTGGTAAGAGGGGTGTGGAACCGGTGATGCTCCGATTGTATTTGCCGTGACACCGCCGGCGAGATAGAATTCTTGTCCTCCCGCTACAGGGCTATTTCACCAGCACCATTTTCCTCACGACAACTTTTCCGCCGTTCAGCAATCTCGCAAAGTACAATCCGGCGGCGACCGTATTGTCATTGTCGTCACGACCGTCCCACAAGCGTGTGTATGTTCCCGCGGCCATTGTTTCCGCCGCGAGCTCTCGCACTCTCTGGCCCCTGGCATTGTACACGACAAGTGTGGTGAAGCCCGGGGATGACAGGGAAAATTCGATGGTGGTTGAGGGATTGAATGGATTGGGATGGGGCGGAGCCAGGAAGAATTTCTCCGCATGTTGTTCGATACCGGAGCTCTTGGTTATCATGAAATCCGCATCACCCGCATCCTCAACCGGCGCATCGACGGCACTGATCCGCACCCGGCACACCATCGACTCGATGTCGGGGACTTCCCACATATACGCGCCGTCTGAAGCGTTGATATCATGGGCGATCGGCAGCCAGTTCTCCCCGCTATCGACAGAATAGTCAAGCGAAACGCTCGTGATATACGAGGCGGTCCAGGTAATGGTCTCCTCCGAGCCGCCCTGCCATGCCTCACCGCCGTTCGGGTGTGTTACAGTGACAGACGGTTCGGGGGAATCGACCTGCAGCGGGCCTTCGCCGGTGATGGTGAAGACGACACCATTGTCGACGGTTGCAAAGGGGATCGATTCGCCGTTGAACGTCACCTGTGTCGGGTACCTGGCAGACAGGGACACCGTGGTTTCAGTCACGGTCTTGATGTATCCTTCGGTACGTGTCAGCTCCCGGCAACCCATGCTGAGCAGTACCG
>CAYWBT010000118.1:0-10047 GCA_964456585.1 uncultured bacterium | reverse complement strand
CTCGATGCAATGTACGAGTTCGATCGTGAACCGGTCACGGAAGACAAGCTCCACGGTGTTTGGAGCTTCCTTGGTATGTACGCCGGGGAGCATGTCGCCGGGACGGAATTTATCATCGGCCCCCTGTTCGTGGTCCATGGTGTTACGGCGCACGATCTCTTCCTCGGGCTCATCATCGGAAACCTGCTCGCGGTGTTAAGCTGGGCGTTCCTCTGCGCGCCGATTGCTGTCAGGAAGCGACTGACACTCTACTGGCAGCTCCGCAAAATCTGCGGGCCGTACCTCACCTACCTCTACAGCATCGTGAACGCCCTCGGGTTCTGCCTTCTCGCCGGCTCGATGATCTCGGTATCCGCCACGGCGGTCGGTCTCCCGTTCGGCATGGACATGCCGTCCCTGAGCGACCGGTATCCCACGAGCCTGAGCTGGATCGTCGTCGTGCTCATCGTCGGCATGGTAGTAACATTCCTCGCAATCCTCGGATTCGAGAAACTCTCACGGTTCGCGAAGATAGCCGCGCCCTGGATGCTGTTCGTATTTATCGCCGCCGGTGTGGCGGTACTCCCGCAGCTTGGCTGTACCTCGTTGGGCGATTTCTGGCGCGTCGCAAACGAAAAAATATGGACGGGGACAGTCGTGGCCGGCCAGTCCAAGTTCACCGTCTGGCATGTCATCTTCTTCGCCTGGTTCTGCAACGCCGCCATGCATATCGGCATGTCGGATATCACGATCTTCCGGTACGCCCGGAAGTGGCAGTATGGATTCGCGTCCTTCACGGGTATGTACCTCGGTCACTTCATCGCCTGGATCGCCTCCGGTATTCTCTGCGCCGCCGCGATGGGATCGGTGTCACCGGGTCCGATCGCCTACATGGGCGCCGGTGTCGCCGGGGCAATTTGTGTGGTGATCGCCGGCTGGACAACAGCCAATCCGACACTCTACCGTTCGGGACTCGCGCTGCAGGTCGCCACGCCCGACTGGAAACGCTGGAAGGTAACGCTCGTCGCCGGGATTGTTACCACGATCGCCGCCATGTTCCCGGCCCTCGTCATGAAGTTCCTCGATTTCGTGGCACTGTATGGGCTGATCCTCATGCCGATGGGTGCGGTTATCTTCGCCGATTACTGGCTGTTCCCAAAGCTGGGATTCACCAGCAACCACGCAGAACTGACGAAAAAGCTGTTCAGTATTCCCGCTGCGGCCGCATGGATCGGCTCCCTCGCGATCGTTTTCATGATGCCGATCGAGGTGTTTTTCAAACCGCTGCCGGGATGGCTGATAGCTCTGGTCATCTACACGGTATTGAGTATGCTCGAACAGAAAGTGTTCAGGAAAGGCACCGCATGAACCGGACGATACATACGATAACCACACGGAGTCACGTACCCGTTCATATCCGGTGCGCACGCTCCGCTGTCGATAGAGATGTTGCTTCCTTACGCAAATGATAGGAGATGCATTATGCGACTACTTCTGATACTCGTTTCCATTCTGGGATTGGCCCTGACCGTCGTCCCCTCTTTCCTGGTCTTGGTCCAGCGGATACCGTGGGGGGTGCACGCGAACCTGATGTTTGTCGGAATGATCCTCTGGTTCGTCTCTGCGCCGTTCCTGGTCAAGAAAGACTGAATTGAAATGGGGAAAACATGACTCTGCAGAATTTTGTGATAAAGAATCGATCAATCGAGGAACGGTTTCGGAAGGTACAAGCCGAATCACCGGACACGCTCGCCCACCCGCTGAATCTCTCCTGGAGCAACTGGGGATTCGGACTCGAACGGCTGGAGGATTCCGCTGAGCGGCTCAGAAAAAACGGGATAGGCTTGATCGAGCTTCACGGCAACCGGTATGGCGACGACCTCGGATACAAGGCACACGAAGTGAGGGCTATTCTTGGGGACAAGGGCATCAGGGTTGCCGGCATATGCGGCATGTTCTCGCCCGACAACGACCTTTCGAGCAACCGGGGAATTATCCGTCAGAACGCTGTCGACTACCTGCGCCGGAACATCGATCTCGGCGCGGCGCTCGAAGCCGATTACATGCTGATCGTCCCCGGTGCGGTCGGCAGGCCGGAGAAGCTGGACAACAGCGAGTTCGCCCGGTCGGCAGAAACGCTGCGCATCGTGGCGGATGAGTTCGTTGCCGCGGGAATCAAGGCCGCGGTGGAACCGATACGATCCGCCGAGGTGAGCTTTTGCCATACGGTTTCGGACGCCATCGACTATATCGAGGCCGTGGATCATCCCGGCGTTCAGCACGTCAACGGCGATGTGTATCACATGCAGTCGGAGGAAAGCCATATCGGGGAAGCGCTGCTCATGGCAGGTGAAGACCTCATTATCCTCCATGTCGCCGACTCGAACAGGTGCGCGCTTGGCGACGGCTCGCTCGATGTGGACACCCTGATCATGGCACTCTACACGATCGGGTACAACCGTGATAGATGCTATGTGACACCCGAACCGCTCGGCCCCGGCGGCGACCCCTACCCGGCCATGCACGGCAAACCGGACACGGCACTCCTGGACAGGATGGTCGCCCAGACCGCTTCCTACTTCAGGGAACGGGAGCAGGCAATCCGCTCATCGTAGCAATCGGCCGCTTTAATGAATACTTCGAACGGCCGCTTACCGTTCACCCTGTCGCCGCTATAACTGCCGGCCTCAGGACCGATCGTTTTCGATCTTCGCCTGGTAGTCGCTCTCGTTGTATGCTTCGAGCGGAACAGGATGAAGTCCCTGACGGTGATAGCTCTCCATGACAATCGGCCCGGTATCGGCGTGAAGGAGCGCCTTTTCAAAGGCTACATTGCAGGCGATGAGATCCATCGACTTCTGAACCGCCGCCATCGCCGCACTATCAACCAAAGCCGCTCGTGCTATCGAACGCTTGAGCGCATCGACAGTTTTCAACACCGAGGGAATACGTTTTTCGGTCCTCGCCATCTGGTCGATCGCAAACGACCAGTTCTTCTTAGGATTCTCGTTGAACAGGACATCACCCGTCAGGAGCTCGTGGAACAGGAGCGCCATCTCGTAATCGGCCTGCACCGAGTGGTCGTCGTCCGCGGCATACCGGGTATTGAAGTGAAATCCACCGCGAGCTTCGAATGTAATGAGCGTTGCAACGATCTGCTCGATATTGGTACCGTGGTGATGATGCCCCATATCGACGAGCACACCGCCTTTCTCCCCGAACAGGCGGGAAAGCTCACGGGCGGTTCCCCAGTCCGGCACGGTGGTGCTGTAGGTGCCCGGCTCAAATACCTTGTACTCTACCAACACCACATCCAGTTTCTCCCGCTGCTCTCCCGGTATTCTTTCCCAGCACGCGGTCATGCAGTCACGCATGAGGCCGATCTTGTCCTGAAGCCCACGCTGGCCGGGATAGTTGGTGCCGTCCGGGTACCAGAGGGAGAGCACACCATTCCCGATTTCAGCGGCGATGTGCGCGCCGAGGAGTGTCAGCTCGATGTACCGCTCTCGCGTGCCGTGATCCTGTGCGGTGAAGCTGCCATCCTCCGAGCCGGCGAGGAAGTAGGTCGGGCTGATGGAACCCATCGCGAGCCCCTGTTGCTCAAGTTCGCTCTCCACCAATCGTGCTTTTTCCATGTCCGCATGACGCCCGTCATCGGAAAAGAACCACAGCATGTGCTGTCCCACAGTCGGTGTGGCATTGGTGAGCTTATGGATCACGCCGATGTCGGCGGCAATCTCCTCCATCGAATGGGCGATACCGCCTGATCCGCCGCCCTCGAAACGACCACCGCCGCCAAATCCATTCCATAGCTGCCACGCCGGAACCTCGACGGTGAAGCGCCTGGTACAGTCGATGGCGAACTCGACCGCTTCATCGCCTAAGGCCGTCCGGAGGTAGTCGAGGCCTTTTTCTCTCATCTCGTTGTACGTGTGTGTCATGATTTATCCCCATCTGTGTTATGGTAAAGGTGAATGGTTTCTCCTGATTCGCTTTTTGTTGCCGGCTGGGACATCATGTCTCTCCCGCCCGCGCAATCTCTTTAAGAAAACGTTGCCGGTAACGGGTAAGTTTCCGGGCTGTCTCATCACTAAATGGCGGGAGCTCACGGTAGGTTACACCGAGTTCCCGCATCTCAACTTGGTAGGGATGGATACCAAGGCACGCCGCCTTGCCGGCAATCGCGGCACCGAGTGTCGTTGTTTCGGTTATCACGCGGTTGTTCCTGTCGAACATGGCATACACCGTCTTCCCGGTCAGCGTGGCGAGGAGCCTGCCGTACAGGGGATCCTTCGATCCGCCAGCGGTTATCACGAGGGGGATTCCCCGGTCGCCGGCCATGGTTTCGATCTGGCAGGCGGCTGTCAGCGAGGTGGTCAGGTTCGCCACAACGTACGCCCTAAGCGGATCGGCAAAGAACACTGCTTCATGCACGATGCGGCCATCGACACGCGGGAACGGGCCGGTGAGACGGTTCATCGGATGAATGTTCGGAAGCACGAAACAGTCTGATGCGTCCGCCGTTTCGGCAACGTCTCTTTCATCGACATCGCCGCCGAAACACCCGCAGCGTTCTTCCACGAGTTGTTTTACGTGTTTGAAATCATTACCGCCACCGTAACGCGCAGTCACCACCGGATCGCCGTCAACCGTACCCTGAACGACGATGTCGCGCCGGTAGCCGTCCGCGGGAAGATCTGCGCGGCCCCCGATACGAGCGATCACGGTCCAGCTTCCCGCCTCGACATGAATGACAGGCGTTCCCTCCCGCTCCCTGAACGCCTGGTAGAACGTCGACATCACCGGGATGTGGGACAGGCAGGTATCGTGTCCGCCCGGCAGCACCCTGAGACCGCCTCCGATACCGAGGTCTTCCGCCTGAGTGGGTGGCATGCGACCGATTGCCCGATAACAGACACCGGGCTCGCGGGACACGAGTGAGACGAACGAGGGAATCTGTGCACTCACAGCGCTCGGGGTACCCGGCGGCTCATTGATGTTTCGCGCCCCGGTATGGCACATCCAGTACCCGTGCTCGTTTCCCGCCGCCCGGGAAGCACGGAGGTAGTCGTTTCCCATAAAATGTCCCGCCAGAAGAACATTATACGTTCCGAAGCAGGCCGCCCGTTCCACAAGACCGGGTCGTTCCATTTCCTCGTAGACGAACCGCTTGAGCAGGGTGATGCTGCCGGGGAATTCCCGTACGGAGCCCGTTTCGAGGAAGAACGCTCGGTCGTTGCCGGCAAGTTCGCGGAACCGATCCTCAATCCGCGCAGGATATGTCTGCGTGTAGGAGAGCGTGAGGGATTCCCCGGGAACCTCGATCAACGTGTTGTCACTGCCGACCAATCCGCCGGAAGCTCCCCGTGCAACAGGTGCGATGGCTTCGACTGTCCGCATATCCGCGGGAAGCCCGGAAACAGCATCGTCGAACCAGGAACACTCATCACCGGTGCGATTGTACGCGAGCCCGTCAACCTCGGTCACCGGGGTCGTACTCACTCGGGAGTACACCGTGGCGAGGGAATCGAAGTCGAGCGCCTCGAGCTTGATGTTCGTTGCACCGTCCACGGGGACAATGATCGTTTTCATGGGCGGCCCTTTCCGTCAGCCAGCAAGGTGGGCGGAGCGCGGACAGGTGAGAGAAATGCTATCGCTCACTCGCCACATAGTTCATGAGTACCTGCATGTTCCTGATGAATTCGCTCGTCGAAATATACTCCTGGCCGCTCTCGTCACTATAGGGCGAGGTATCTGTCTCATCGCCGACATCTGTCGAGGCGTACCGGTCGGTCGGCTCCGTCTTCGTACCATCCCCACTGTAGGGATTGCTTGTGGGGCGGTGTTTCGCGAGCCACCTGCCCTTTTTATCAAGGGATGAGAGAATTTTCTCAACCTCATCCTTGGACGGAACATTCCTCGCGCTCCTTAATCCCGAGGCGGTATACACGGAGCTCTTGAGCGCGTAAAATCGCTGGGGAGTCCCCTCGCCCGGAAACCATCCCGGCAGGAGCGGCGAATGCTCGGTTACCTCCCCGGCACTCAGGGCACGGGCTTCCTGGTATTCACGCCGGAGGGATTCGACATCGATCGAGGTTCGCCCGCCGTAATGTGAGAGCAGGTTCCCGGAATCATAATCCACGTAGTAAAAACCGTGCGCCACATTCGAGCCTTTCCGATGGACAAAGAGCGGTTTGTTTGTCCCTATTTCGACAAAGGTCGGGTGCGTATAGCGGCCGTTGTCGGTTATGGACTGCGGCAGCTTGCAGCGTTCAAGCCAATCGAGGGCATCGGGTATACGGGCAAGAAATTTCCCCTCGCCGGTCAGCCGATAAAATCGTATGAGGAGACGGATATGTGTCGCCGTGTACCCGGGCAGGAGTCCATTCGGCTCATACGTTCTCGATCCCGCAGGCTTCAGGTCGAGGGTGTACTGCTGTCCCCAGCCTGCCTGCTCTCCGCCCTCCTGGGTGATCAGGTAGCAATTCATGCCGCGGTAGATGGAATCGAGAAAGCGCTCTTCACCGAGTGTCAGGTAGCACTGGATCAGGAAATTCACGTTCTCCCAGACAACGTCGTCGTTGAAGGTGATGTATGACGTGTAGTCCGGTTTTCCGTGATGGCTGAAATCGTAGCGGAGAGGGAACCGCTGAGGCCAGCCACCGATAGGGTACTGGCTCTCCATGATGAAGTTGATAGCGCGATCAAGTGAATACTTATAGGACGGATCCATTTTTTCGAGATACATCCTGAGGAGGAACCGGGCGGCATCGGAGGATACATCGTCGTCGAAGGTCGCGTTCCCGTAGTAGTGCTGGAATTCCTCGAGCCGCCACCCGTTCTTGCCGATGGTATCATACCATTTCTTGAGGGAACGGTCGCCGGCGAAGTCAATGATGTAATTCCAGCCGCCGCAGTCAAGTTGTCCCCACATCAGGGCACGGGCGGCTCGTTCGGCGGCCTCGTAATAGTACTCGTCGCCGGTAACCTGGTAGGCATCGAGGAAGGTGTGCCCCATGCTTGCCGTCCCGGGTGGCTGCACCCAGATCATGGTCTCGTAAGCTTCCATCTCCCCCCAACGTCGCGTCATGTCGGGGAAGTAGCTCCAGAGGTAGCCGCCGTTGGTGCTGACCTCGTCAACCATGAAGGTCGTCGCCGCCTTCATTGCATCCAAACTCCGGCTGCGCAGCCGGTTCTGTGCGGATGCGGGCTGAGCGAGGACCACCGCGGCAAGGATAACAACGGACAGAAGGTGTTTCATTCCTCGACACCGAATGAACGGTTCGAACATGGCGATGCTCCTTTCAGAGACGGCGGAAGAGCGCGGGAATAAAATCAGCATCACTACCGCGAAAAAGTCCGTCGTATTATACGCACTTAAGATACGTACTATTATAATGATTTTTCGGAGGAATTGAAAGATCGGGTTCCATAAATCGGTAAAAATTGTTGTCACGGTGATGAAAACCGCCACGTATCTCTCGTTACCGGTGATTTTTCGCACTCCTGCAGCAGGGAGATGGTGACCGTCCGCAGGGAAAAACTATGAAAAAAAATATATCACTCGGCCTTCAGTTTTCATATACTTCACAACAAGAAAATCGTATCGTCATCATAACTTCCAACGAGAAAAACGCATGCACAATTCCAAGAAACTCTTCAGCGATACCCTCAATCTCAAGGCACATGACCGCGTACCCTGTGCCCTGCACTGGTGGGGTATCTACAAGTACGAGACACTCGGTCTCGATTATACCCGCGAGGCCTGGCAGGATGCCGGGAAACTGGTGAAGGTATACAGCGATTTTTACGAAAAGTACCGGCCGGACTGGTTCCATCTGCACATCGGGACGCCCCGGTACTTCAGGGACGCCGAGATTGTCGAGCGAGCGGGGAAAACCTGGCTAGCGATAGACCCACAGCACCGCGCTATCAAGGCGGCGGACAGGTATCTCTCAGTCAATTCGGGGGAAGACGAGGAAATCGTCGATTTCGCCGACTACCTGCTCGGCTCACGATCGTTCAAATCGAAAATCGATCTCGGCACCAGACGCAGCATCGATGATTTTATCGAGCGGTACATCCACATGAGCAGTGACGAGATCATCGAGATGGGATACACCGATCATGTCAAAGAAATCGTTAAGCGCTACGGCAAAGATGTTTTCATTAATGTACACATTCCCTCCGCCGTCTGCGAGATATTCGATCCTGTCACCGGCTACACCGGTTTCGAGGAAGGGCTCATGGCCTTTCATGACTATCCGGACGGTATGGGATATCTCTTCGAACGGTGCTACGAGGAACAGCTCGAGTGGGCGAGAGCCTACGCGCGGGCCGGGGCGCACGCCTACACGATCTCCGAGAGCTACATTTCTCCGGACATTGCCGATCCCGCCATTTACCGGAACTATCTCAAGGATATTCATGCCGACTACTTCAGCGCAGTCGAAGACATGGGCATGTTCCCCATCTGCGACTTCTGGGGCGATGTTACTCCCATTCTGGACGACCTCGCGGAACTCCCGATCCGTGGACTGATGGTCGAAGAAAGCAAGAAAACCTTCACGCTGGATGTCCGCACAATCAGCGAGAGACTTGACGGCAGGATGTGCGTGTTCGGTAATCTCGATTCGATTACGCTTCTTCATACCGGCACGGCGGCGGAGGTTCGTGAGGAAATCCTGCGCCAACTCGAAGGATGCGGCGACAATTTCATCATGGCGAACGGCAGCCCTGTAACCCCTGAAACACCGGAAGACAACATCCGCACGTTTGTTGAAACGACGCAGGACTACCGGAGAAGCCCGGGAGCGTAAGATAGTAATGACGGCACCCGCAGGGTATAACCTTCCGGCAGCGCAACCCATGGTACAAGGAGAAGTGATCCATCATGACACCGAAGGACCGGATCACCGCCGCATTCAGAAACGAAAAGCCCGACCGGGTTCCCGTATCACCCGAGCTGTGGGATGTCATCCCCTACCGGGTATCCGGACGACCTTTCTACGAGTTTACCGGAACGTCCTTCGGGAGAACTCCCTTGTGGAAGGCACAACTCGAAGCATACCGTTATTTCGGGTGCGAGGCATGGATACCGGTTGAGGCCGGCCCTTCCCCTCGGCAGAAAGATATGGTTGAAAGCAGATCCTACTTCATCAACGATGAGATCATCCAGACCGATGTCAGGTATAGCACCTCACGTGGAGATCTCTTCGAGACCAAGCACTCGTGTTTCGACTACGACCTCTGGTCGATCAAGCATGCGGTCAGGGACGTTTTCGAAGACATTCCCCGGCTGGAAGAATATGTTTTCGAAGATCCGACAGCACTCGATTACACCGAAATCGACCGCGCCTATGAAGAAACCGGCGACTCCGGAATCTGTGAGGGCATTGTCGGGAACACCTTCTTCGAACTGCTCACCTTTTTCCGGGAAGGCGGCGCGGTTCAGGTTATACTCGATTTGTTTGAACAGCCGGATTACTTCAGGGTGGTCCAGGAAAAATACATCGATTACTGTGTCGGGATTGCCGAGCAGATCTGCCTGAAAACCCGCGCCGAGGGTTTATTCCTGAACTGCGGCAGTTCGACGCTCGACATCATCGGCCCCGACCTCTTCCGCACATGGGATGTTCCTGTCATCAAAGCTGTCGGTGAGGTTGCCCGGCGTCATGACAAGATTTATCATTACCACCTCCACGGGAAGGGGCGCAAGCTGCTCGACGATATAGTCAACACGGGGGTGACCATGATCTGCCCGCTCGAAACGCCCGAGCATGGGGATTTCATCCTGAAGGAGGTCAAGGAGACCTTCGGCGACAAGCTTGCACTGAAAGGCGGTATCGATCCGTTTCTGCTCCGAGACCTCCCGCTCGAAGATATCGAAAAGATCGTGATCTCCTGCATCGAGGACGCCGCTCCCGGGGGAGGCTATACCCTCGCGACCGGCGATGGTGTCCTGCGGGAGACACCCTTCGAGAACATTTTCTTCCTGGTCGAGGCAGCCAAACGTCACGGACAGTACTCGTGAAATGCCGAGCCGGCTCCTCCAACTTCCGCTCCCGT
>CAYWBT010000117.1:0-10118 GCA_964456585.1 uncultured bacterium | reverse complement strand
GGCGAAAATCTGGTCCTCGCCGAGGTGAGGATACTCTATCACTAGACAGTCGTGCCCATCAACCATCTCATGGTTTTCGCGCACCTTTCCCCCAATGATGCGTAGATATCCGAAATAAAACGTCCCCCCGGGTCCGATCGCACCAAGCAGGTACTGGTCGTAATCGAGGTAGAGCCCCCCGGCGTTTTCTCGAAAAGCCTTATCGCCGACCTGGTCAGGATCATCGGGTGCCTGGCAGTACTTCTTGAAACGGCCGGAAAGAACCTGAACCGTTTCCCCATCGTAGACGACCGTACCGGAATCAACGGCAGAATCGTTGAGGGAAAAGAGCTCGCTTCGGTAGATTTTCCGCCTCTTTTCACCGCTCATGGTCCACACGGGGACCCGATAGGTTACGCCGCTGACCGGATTTTCCCCGATTTTGACCGATTCCTGGTCGCCGTACTCGTTGTTTTCCACGGTCATGTAGCTCCGGTAATCAATGGTGTAGGAAACGTCCAGGTTTTGAATCAGGCTATTCTGTTTCATGATCTCGGTTACAATCGAGTCGCTCGCCCGGTTCCGATTGTTGAATTCCTCGGCAAACGACCGGGCACAGGGTATCTGCGGGGGTTGTTGAATTCCCGGAGCGATCAGAAGACCATATGTATCCTCCCCGGAAAGTGAGCGGAGCGGTGAATCATCCGCCAGCCGGAAGTCGCCGGCATCAGGATCGGCAAATTTTGGGTCCAGCTTCATCTCCCCCGTTCCAGGATGCGGCTGGTACGGGATCTTGCTACCGTCCTCGCCAAACTCCTTGTAGTAGGGCGAGTCCCAGGTAATGTTATCATGGAAACAGGGGTGGGCACCCTCGACAATTCTCTGTCCCCAGTAGTTTCTGTACATGATATTATACGCAGCATGGGGCATCGAACGGTTCGTATTGAACGTGACACTATTCCGATAAAAAACATTGTGATGGATAAACGGCCGTGCATGCTGTGTCATGCCCACTGTCTTTACATTTCCGATAAAGATGTTGTTTGCAATCTCTGGAGCGGCGTGAATGCTGTATACCGCCCTCTCTCCGATGACATAGAACGTGTTGCCGATGATCCGCGGATTGGGATAGCCGGTGTACGCGAGGTTCTCAAGGGCATCTTCGGGTTTGATGTAGCGATGCTCCCAGTCACAGGGAGTGCCGCCGGTGCGTGAGCTTTCCACGAGAATACCGAAGACACCGTTACTGTCGAAAATATTTCCCCTGATGACGAGGGTGGAATCACAATCCAGAGCATAGACACCGGATGAAAATTCATACGTCTTGTAATTCATGCCGGTTCCGGTCAGGGTGAATCCCGAGATGTCACAGTTGTTGGCCGCGATGATCGCTGAATCGGTGAAATCGGGATTGATCACGGTCGTGTGGGCATTTTCCCCCCAGAGGTGGATGCCCTCCTTCAGTTTCACGCTCTCATGGTAGGTGCCTGATTTGACGAAAACCGTGGCACCCGGTTCTGCAGCATCAACACCTTTCTGGATGGTGACCGCGTCTCCCTTTTCGGACTGGTCAACAACGATTACCTGCCCCGCAAAATCTTCCGGTTTCGCCGAGCCGTCATTCACCCGGTCGTAACCGCCGAAGTGCATCGGAGCATCCAGATCAACCTCCTCGTAGAGCCAAGGACCGTCCCACCAGTCAGAAAAATAGTACGCGGCACATGAGCTTTGCGGCATATCCAGCCCATAGGGATCCTGGTACCCGAACGGCGACGTTGTGTAGTAATCGCTGATAAATCCGTAGCGGGCCCAGGGACGGTAGTATCCGAATTCCCAACTCCATGCCATGTGACACTTGGTACAGCGGTCGGCTTCGGCCCATTCCGGGTGGAGTGAGCTTGGGATGTTCCCGACCCTGAGATCATGTTCCCGCTGACTCTCGATTTCACCCATGCTGGTTACACCCGCACAGCCGACGAGTAGAACGAATACCAGAATGATGCCTGCACCGTTTTTATTACTGATCATTCACCCAGCTCCCTTTCTCTCACTGTTCCATTATCATTCATCGAGTCTTAGGTAGCGTAAAGGGAATTATACTATCGCCCGGTAAGTTCCCGGGTTCCCGTGTTAACCGCAAGACTGTTTTCATCTACCATGAGCGTCCAGACAGCCGCAACAGCACCGCGATCCGGCGGTGCCACTGCGTAATCGGTCACCTTCAGAGAAACGGGAAGATTGATGTCGCCTGAAAAAGCTTTATACTGATATGAATCGATAACACGGTACAATGTGTCGTTATAGTAGTGCTCCATCTTACGGGGCCGATAGCCGATGGCAGGATCGAGGTAAAAAATAAAGAACTGGTCTTTACCGATGTGGGGATACCTGACCACAATGCATTCATGGCCATCAATTCTTGCCCGCGTTTTTTCGATTTTTCCCCCCATAATGCGTAGGTATCCATGATAGAACGTCCCGAGTATACCGATTGATCCCATGGCAAACTGGTCGAAGTCGCGATAGAAGCTTCCGGGCGCTTCCCTGAAGGGCCGTTCGCCGATAAAGAGTGGATCGGGCGCCGAGTTGTAGTACCCGGCAAAGCGACCTCCCCGTGCTTCGAGATGGGAGCCGTTGAACACGATCGTACCAGAATCTTCGGTTGTTTCACCATTCACCGTTCGGCGCTCATGATAGACCTTGTATCGTTTCGAGCCTTCCATGATCCACTGTGAAACATCGTATTCAATCCGCACCGCAGGCTCATCCGGTGCATTAAGTTCATAAGCGTCGCCATCTCCCCACCGATCCGCTTTCATGGCAATACAACCTTCGTATGTCACCCGGTATGATGCGTGAATGTCTCGAATTTTTTCGTTTTCATGGTCTATTGAGCCGATAAGGGCGACAATGTCGTCGGTCATGGCGAGCACTTCACGGCCGAAGGAATTTTTACAGGCTACCGGCACGGGCTGAGGAAGGTCTGCATCACGCATGATCCCGACCGCTTCAAATCCATGTATTTCATCGCGTAGAGGCGATACTGCCGAAAAGCTGAAATCACCACTTAACGGAGCGGTGAATCGGGGATCAAGGTTCCGTTCCCCGGTTCCGGGATGCGGTTGGTAAACGGTGGGTCGTCCCGCCTCATCGAAATCACGGAAATGCGGCGACTCCCATGTGACATTATTGAACATCACCGGATTAGCGCCACGGAGCATGCGCTGTCCCCACTGGTTGTGGTACATGATGTTATTGCACACGATCGGCTCACTGCGATTGATTGCCATGGGGATATTGTTGAAGAAGAAGACATTGTGGTGAAGGAACGGCCGTGAATGCCGCTCCAAACCAACCGCTTTCACATTGCCGAGAAAGATATTGTTGAACACTTCCCCGCGGGCATGGACACAGAAAACACCCCGTTGACCGATGCGGTAGAAGGTATTGCCAACAATGACCGGATTGGGATAACTGGTGTACGGCCGGTCGTGCAGTTCGACTTTGTGGTCACCGTGTTCACGGTCGAATCGCGTATTCGCATCCTCGTCCAGCGCGCCGTCGATCCATACCCCGAACAGACCGTTCTCCCGGAATATGTTCTTCGTGATGATACAGGTGCTGTCGACAGCTCCGGCATAGATCGCGGCATTGAACGCGCCGGTCGCGTAGTTAATGCCGGTGCCGGTAAAGGTAAAACCTGCAACCAGGGAGTGATTCGCCGCCCTGAGCGCGTGTCCTTGGTTCAAGGGGTTGATAATGGTCGTAACCGGATCTGCGCCGATGAGAGTTACCCCGTCCTTCAGGATTATTGTCTCGTTGTACACACCGGGGCGGACAAAAACAGTGGTGCCCGGCTCAGCCTTGTTAATTGCCTGCTGGATACTGGTGAAATCCCTATTCTCCTTCGCGACGACAATAACAGGCCCCTCAATTTCACTTCTGCTGGCAGGAATAACCGGCAAACCGTCCCCGCGTGAGAGAATGCTCAGCGATTCTGCTTTCCGTGCAATATCTTCTGGCCAGGCATCGATCTCGGACGTATTCCACCAGTCGGTGGCATAATAGGTAAGAAACATGTTATCGATCCCCGGACAACTCCAGGGATCGAAAAAGCCTGCAATCCGTTTGCTGTCGAACAGGTATCCGTAACGGTCCCATCCACGGTAGTAATCGAACCGTTTCGCCCAGAGAAAATGGCACTTGGTGCAATTATCAGGCATACCCTCAAATCCATCCCGTACCGCTTCAATGGTTTTTAGGTGACGGGTGCGGTAAAGTGTGCCGATACAGCCGCTGACAGCAAGCAGAATCACAAGTATCAACAGACTGAACGTTGTATGCCTTTTCCATTGCATCAAAACGCACTTTTTCATGTTTTATATTCCCTTCTACGGCGGCCAGAAAACCCGTCCTCTTACCCTGATTATCTCTAAGAGCACATCAAGATGGCCGAGTACAACATTCTATCATTTGCAGGTAACTTAAGGTGAAACTCTTCACCTTTTGGCCGGTTGAAAATTAATGAGGTATTATACTGATATGCATAATAAAATAGGCATTTTTAACACAAATAACAATTCATTTTCCCCACGGTAACCGGAGAGACACACCATGATATCGAAGCGTGGAACGTGGCAACAGATAATTCCGGGAGTATGAAGAACACTTCTACCTCAGCACTCTCCCGACAACCCGTTCTCGCGTTATCGCCATCATAAACTCATTGTTGATGACACTGCCATGGGAGAATATCTCTCGTCCCTCAGAATGCCTGACCCATGCTGAAATACAGGTTGCCGAACGATTCTCCGGTGCGCCTGTCCATGTTGACACCATAATCGAGGCGCCCCAGGCCAATCGGCGATTTCAACCGCAATCCGCAACCGATACCCGCCCTCAAGTCGTGAAGATCAATGTCCCTCGGTTTCGCCCAGACGGCACCCATATCTGCGAACAGGACACCTCCGAGCATACGGTAGAGACTGCGGCGAATCTCCAGCACATGCCAGACGATCCTCAGCTTGCCACCAGTCGCTATTCGACGTTCATTGAGCGGCCCAACCTTTCGGTAATCAAAGCCGCGGACAGAGCTGTGTCCCCCGGCGTAAAACCGTTCCTGCAGGGGAACCGAATCGAGTCCCCGCTGGGCATCCATCCAGTCCAGTTCCAACGCGGTCGCCGCAACGATCTCCTGTCTGAGGGGCCGGAAGTACCGAACGATGCCGCTAGAACGCACGAAATAACTGCTGATATCGATATCGCTCTTCCTGTCCGGCGAGAATTTTCCCACTTCATTGCTCAGTTCGACGAAATAACCGACCGTCGTATTGAAGAGGTTATCGCGTGTATCACGCCGCAGGGTAACTTTGAGACTGTTGATCCTCGTTCCCTCGTTTTCAGGAACCTTGCTCACCCGTACATTTCTGAGTGTCGCCAACTCTCTGCGGTAGGTCAGGGTAAGTGTAGACCGGTTGAGGAAGCTGCGGCCGACCGCGACATTGCCGCCGTAACGGGTGAGGTCGTATCCCGGTTCTTCCCGTAATTCCCCCAGTATATTAACATCGGTCTTCCAGGCGGTATTAAACGTCCGGGGATCGGAAAGCGAGAGCCGCAGGCTGCGGTCAACAAAGCTCAGTTTCCCTCCCAGGGATACTTTCTGAGCTCTGCCGCGAACGTTATTGTTGATGATCTCCATGCTGCACCGTAATCTTTCGTACGAACCGTATCCGATTGAAACATTGAATTCGCCGGAATCGTTTTCATTCAATTCCACCAGGATATCCTTTCTGGTGGAATCGGCGTCCTGCGCCGGTATCGGCCGTATGAAGGCGCTCTGGAAGAGGCCGGTCATGTAGACCTTTCGCTGCGATTTTACCAGCAAATTGTATTTAATCACCTCTCCGGTGTGAAATTCCAGTTCCCGTTCAACAACGTCCCGCCTGGTTTTCTCCAGCCCGTTAATGGTAATCCCGCCGACTGTATACTGGTGGCCGGCGTTGACCCGATAGTCGATCAATGCCCGGTGCGTTTCCTCATTGATCCGTATATCCGGCACCACCTCGGCGTCGAGAAAACCGTTGTTTGCATAGAGTTCGAGAAGCGCGGTATTCGCTTGGCTGATCCGACTGCGTATGAATGGATCATTGATCCGAAGGCCGGCCTCGTCGAGAAAGACCGTGTCCGAAAAGTGAATATTACCAAAAACGCTTATACCTTCAATATAGGTACGTTCGCCCTCCGAAATATCGATGGTGATACTGGCTTTCTCCTCACGCTTATCGATATCAACCGTGAAATCACCCGTGCTCGCCTGAAGGTAACCCTGATGGTGGTAGAACTGTACGATCTTTTGCAGGTCATCCTCGAAAATACGTTCATTGTAATAGCGGGAATGTACGAACGAAGATGGACGTGAGACCATGACACGATAGAGCTGTTTCGAGGAGAATGAACGGTTGCCGAAAAACTGTACCGATTCAATCTTCACTTTCTCCGGCGAAGTCGTTCGCAAACAACCGGTGAGTGTCGTCAGAATTATAAGCGCTGCAAAAATGGTCGCACATCGGACAAATTTCATTTAAACCTCAAGCGATATTTTATATCGAGGCCGGAACGTCCCCGCTGGTCTGTCTGCCCCTGGAGAGAGAATTTATTCGTGAGCCGGTAATCGAGACGGACACTTTGTTCGTTCATCTGCCCGACGTTTGCCGTGTAGGTAATCTCCATCCTTTCAGAGAGTTTCTCCGAAGCAAGCAACTCCGGTCCCCAGGAATTTCCAAAATTAAACAGGTTGCCCTCGATGCTGATACTGTCCAGTCGAAAAATATCGCCAACCCTGCCGGCGACATAGGTGTTAATTCGCTGATTGGTGAACGCTTTCAGGCGTTCCCGGAAGATATCGTTGACCGACATGTCATCGGTCGTGCCCGCGAGTTGTTCCCTGGTCACTCCCATGATCAGGAGCGACATGATATCGGACTGATCGAGGGGAGGTTCCGATGACATGGACAATTTCGTTTCAGTGAGCCTGCCGTTCACCGCGAGAGTGATACGGTACTGTGTGGGAGCAAGAGCTTGAAAACTCCGTATTGTTGTTTCCGCGGCAAATTCAATATGGGGATCCACCTTCGCGGTATCAGTGTAGTGAACAACGCCCCTGAGCACCTTAAACTTCCTGTCAAGAAAGAGGATATACCCTTCTTGCAACGTCACCCAACCATCGATCTTCGGGTGTGCCACCGTTCCGATCACCTTGATCTGCTGGTCCGCAGAAAATCTGGCGAGGTTGTTGTCCACCCAGAATGGTTTATTTCCCCTGACCAGAATGTTCAGCTGAATCTTCTCCAAAAATGGCGCCTGCACGCCGGTGGAACGGTCGGTCTTCTTCAACATCGCCACGAAGTCCTGCGGCTTCAGGTTGTACACAATGCGGCTATCACCGAGTACAACCTCGCCTTCCAGGTTATAGAAAGCATCCTCTTTCCGGCAGGTCGCCTTCACCGAGTCCACGCGCAGACTGAACTTACCAGGACTGTTGAATGCCAGGTTACGCCCGACAGCGGACAGATCGAGGTCACCAATCCTCCCCTCGCCATATTCAAGATCACCCGAGATAACCAGCATGCCATCGTTCAGGTGTACAACAAGGGAATCGAGTAATACCCGGTTCCCATCAAAGGCAACAAACACAGCCCCGGACGCTCGATTGCCCATTAAATGAGGCGACACGAATGTGAACCGGTCAATCTGCAGCTTTCCGAAAACCTGTGGATTGAAAACCGTCCCACCCACTATGAGTCCCGAGTTAATCACTCCCCCGATATTCTTGACGCCCGGCAGTGCCACCTCCAGGACGGCAAGATTGAGATCGTCGATGGTGAGTTCTATATCGAGCGAATCCCCGTAAATGTTTCCGGCGCTCTTTAAAACCTCTTGCCCATCGACAAAACCGCGGGCGTTCAGATGGAATTCATCCTGATTTGACAGGGTTACATCGGACTGGAGCAGGTAAGAGACGTCCCCGATCTTCGCACCGGCCCGTTCGATGATAAATACGGAATCCCGGAACGACGCGGTTATATCGATATTCTCAATCGGGGTCGAACCCGGTTTCATAGTAATACCTCCGCCATCGATTGACAACCCACCGCGAACAAGCGGACGACCGAGCATTCCCTCCCAGACAATACTGAACGAACTCCGGGCGGTAAAGCGTATTTCGGGGTCAAGCAGGGGCTGCAGGAATTCGAGATCAATAGTGTCCCCTTCGATGCGTCCCCTGGTGGAACTCCCGTTCGTTATGCCAAAGAAACCGTCCGGGGAATCGGTTCGTTCAACTTCTGCCCGCACCCGGACGTCGTTTCCCAATATTGAAACCACCAGTGAATCGAGAGAAAGTCGGTTACTGTCCATCTGGACAGCCCCACGGAGTGAATCGAGGAGAACGCCGTTATACCCTGGGGTGTCGACCATAAAGTCAAGCTTCCCAACCGGACGTTCCGGGAGCCCGGTAAGCTGAAAATCACACCGGAGCACACCGCCAATCCCATCTGCAGACCAAGCGCCGGGAAAGATGTTGGTAATTCCCGGTATATCGATGCCTTCACCATGAGCTTCCACTAACCATTGCCCGGGATGCTGCATGTCAAACGATGCGGTCAATTTACCCAGTTTTCGACTGCCGGCAATGGTGGGTTCAATCCCGCTGTCCGGCGGAGTACGCCCACCGGTGTCACTCTCATCATCAGCTTTATCGGGAGCCGGTACTACCGTCCCGTCTTCATCCGGCACCTCACGTTCAGGCATTACCGGTTCGTGCAAACTCGGTGGCATCAGGGTACCATCCGGCATAGGGGGAACCGGTACTATACCTTCATAGAGTACCGCACGAAGGTCTCCGCTGATTCCCGCCTGCGCGTTTTCTGCCATCGGTTTTCCAAAGTGTAACAGTTCACGGAATGACGGAATAGTGCAGGCACCGGCCACCTCAACCATGAGCGAATCCTTGTGCACGCTGAGAAAATTCAGAACAGTCTGCCCCTCGTCGACCGTTATCATCAGGTCTGCCCGGTCGAACTGCTTTCCCCGATAGTGTGGATTGACAATCTGAAGGAAAACCGATCCTTTCGGATCATCCAGCGAACCGTTGAGATACATCCGGTATACAAGTTCGCCCTTTATATCCTCGGCCGCGGGGATGAATCCAAACGTTTCTATCGATACGGGACCGCCGATGATATTCATGTCTTCAAAAGACAGTTCGCCGCCGGCATAAAAGATATTACCCTTCAACGAGTCGACCGGGAAGTTCATAAAGCTCATGCTTCTTCCCACAATATCGGCGGTGATCTCCGGCTCCCCGACCGTTCCCATCAATTTCCCGTGAGCTTCGAGAGAACCGCTGAGATCGTGTATGCTCATCATCTCAGCCAGCAGGTTCATTTCAGGTATCGACACTTCGAAATCACCGGTAATGGTTTCTTCGGAGAGTTGCACGGTGGCCTGTATCCGGGAATCAGCCTGCTCGATTTCAATATCACACAATCCCCGATCGTACGAGATTCGTGCATTCATCTCTCTCTGTGGCACAGCATTATAGGTAACATCGCTCAAAGATAGTTCGGCCTTTATCGCAGTACTCTCCAGATTCGTGAGAGAACCGTCCGACGAAATCTTACCGTTGGCACGGCCATCGAACGACGACGGCTCATGGAAAAAATAAGACCAGGTTTTTGCCATATCTACATCAGCAACTTCGAGTGAAAATCTGTGCGACACGTCATCGTCGAAAATGATTTCACCCCGGCCGGCGACATGCCCCTCCAAAACATCCATCGCCATGTCCGTAATCTGCACTGCCTCGGCCGTACCCGTTCCCTCAATGACACCATGCGCAATCTTGAAATCGGAAACAATGACCTCCGGGAAACTGAGCCGGAACAGTATCCGGGGATCGAGGAGTGTTCCCGAAAGTCCAACATTCAATTCAAAATCTCCGCCCAGATCAACCAGAGGAACCTGATACAGGTCCCTGGCAACAGAAACAAAGAAACCCGGATTCCCCCAAATCCGGGCGTTTCCTTCCACCGGGAACGAATCGGTATCCGAATCAACACTTGATGCAAGGTTACATTCCA
>CAYWBT010000116.1:0-10161 GCA_964456585.1 uncultured bacterium | reverse complement strand
TTGTTTTTCCCGCGCCGTTCGGACCGATGAGCGCGGTGATTTCTCCTTCTCTCACCTGGATGCTCAGGTCGCAAACCGCAAGGAGTCCCCCAAACGCACGGCACAGGCCCTGCATATCAAGCAACCCTACTGTCTGTTTGCGGGTAGCTGTTTCCATACGATCTTCAATTTGTTATTCAATTTCGATACCAATCCCGCCAGACCTTCCGGCAGAAACATCATCATGGCGAGGAGAACACCACCGTAAATGAGGATGTCGTACTCGTCAAAAATTCCCAGGAACTCGGGTAGCAGAGTAAAAATAGCTGCTCCGATGACTGCGCCCCAGAGGCTCCTCATACCGCCGCTCATGATCATGATGAGAAACAGGATCGACTTGTTCAAGTTGAATCCCGAGGGGCTGACAAAACGCATGTGATGGACATACAGGCTGCCGGCTATGGATGCAAGGATGGCGGAATAGGCAAATACCTGGACTTTGTAGAACGAAACGTTGATTCCCATGGCGTTTGCAGCTGTTTCGTCACCGTGAATGCTTCTGAGCGCACGGCCGACGCGGGAATGGATAATGTTGAGTGAGACGATCAATATCCCCACCATGATGGTTGAGACAAGCAGGTATTTTGACAGTTCGCTCTTGCAGGTTAATCCCGCTATGGTAAAGCACGGTATGCCGCTGAATCCCGGCGGCCCCTCGGTGAGTCCGACAGCGGAATTGGCGATGACATAGATAATCTCACCAAATCCGAGCGTCGCCATTGCCAGGTAGTGCCCCCTGAGTCTGAGCGAGGGGATACCGATCAAGAGCGCAGCAATGAAAGAAAAGGCAATCCCCGCCAGAAGTGCAGAGAGCGGGGACCAGCCGTGACCCTTCGTCAGGATTGCGGAGGTGTAGCCGCCGATGGCGAAAAAGCCGGCATGACCGAGTGAAATCTGCCCGGCAAAACCCATGAGCATACTCAGCCCGATTGCGATAATCGCATAAATGTCAGCAAAAACGAGCACGCTGAGAAAGTATTCGTTCTTGATGAAAACCGGGAGCAGCGCAACGATAAGGATGAATACGCCCATTTTTATTAAGATGTTCTTTTCCATCGGTGGCAGAAGTTCTTTTAGTAAAAAGTGATCAGACCGAAAACATCGATTTCAAAATCGAATCCGTACAAATACGCGGCTATCGTGCCTGTTAAAATTTCTTCAGTTTCGCCTCTTCCGATTTACTGAAGAGGCCGCTCGGTTTGATGAAGAGCACCAGCAAGAGGATCAAGAGCGCAAAGACATCCTTGTAGTGCGATGAGAGCAATCCGGCAACATACGACTCGATCAGACCGAGGAACAGGCTTGCAACGACCGTTCCGGCAGGATTGCCGAGGCCGCCGACAACGGTTGCACAAAAACCCTTGAGCGCAAGCGGTGTGCCGCGTTCGTAAGACATCATGGTCATGGGGGTCAAAAGAACGCCGGCTGTTGCGCCCAGGCCTGCCGATATGGCAAACGAAAGCAGGACAACCTTCCTGACATTAATCCCGACCAAGTGTGCGGCGGAACGATTCGCCGCGACCGCACGCATTGCCTTGCCGGTCAGGGTATACTTGAACACGAGGAACAGAGCGACAAACACGGCGAAGATCACACCGAGTATCCACAGAACCTGCGGTGGTACCGATGCGCCGAGAATGGAAAGGGGTTCATCTCCGGAGAACGGCGGTATACCGTGTTCTTCCTTTCCCCATACAAACATCGAAATCCCTCGGATCAGAATCGATGCCGCGATGGTGATCATGATGAGCCCGAGCACCGAAGGATTTTTAAGGGGGTGGATGCAGGTGAATTCGAAGAGTGCCCCGATAACGGTTACCGTCAACACGGCAACAGCAAAGGTTACAAAGAGCGGTAAATGGAGTGTATGATGGCAGGTGACTGCAATCATACCGCCGAGCATGACAAATTCGCCCTGGGCGAGGTTGATAATTCCCGTTGCGTTGTAGATGATGAGAAAGCCGAGGGCGACCATTGCATAGATCGATCCAATGGTGATACCTGAGAAGAAAAGCTGAACATACCCGTCTAAACCCATATTAACCCTAGAAGGGGAAGACCTTGAAATCGGATCTTCCCCCTATCTGTCTCCTCTGTGTTTCTCGTTAGAGAACGATGTTTCTTGCTGATTACCGAAAGTTATTTCACTTATTGAACGGAATCCAGGGTCCTGAATGCACCGTCCTTGACTGTGACGAGCACAAATGCATCGTCGGAGAGACCGCAGTGATCAGTCGGTGTCATGTGAAAAACTCCCGCGGTGCCGACAAAATGCATACTTTCAAAAGCTGACCTGATATTGTCATGTTCCGTTCCCTTTGCCTCAATCGCCTTGACCACCATATGGAGCGCATCGTAGGCGTGCCCGGCAAACGTCGAAACTTCCTCGCCGAATGTTTCTTCGTATTCTTTCTTGAAGCTGGTCAGAACCTCGTACTGGACGTCGTCCGGGGAGATATCGTCAATCACGAGCAGACGTCCGGCAGGGACGATGACACCTTCAGCCGCGGGGGTAATATACCCCTTGTTCCCGAAGCCGTGGCTCTGGTACAACTGGACATTCATGCCGAGCTGCTTGATCTGGCCGGCGATCAGCCCCTGGGCCGGAACAATCGACCAGTTAATGATGGCCTGGGGCTTCTTTGCCCTGATTGAGGTAAGTTGCGGGGTGAGATCCGACGCATCGGGCGGGTATGTTTCATCGGCGATAATGTCGATGCCTAATTCCTTGGCCCACTTAAGGAGTTCCACCCTGCCGGGTGCACCGAATCCAGTCGTTCCCGTAATGATGGCGATTTTGGTACGGCCGTTTTCCTTGCAGTGATTCAATATGGTCCGCGCACAGTGCGAGTCGTTCTGCGGTGTCTTGAACACATACTTCATCATCGGTTTGGTCGGATCCCTGTCCATATAAAGCTGGGTATACGCCGCAGCGCACGAAATCAGGGGAACACCCGCTTCTTCACAGATGGGTGCGGCAGCAAATCCGCAGCCGCTTCTCGTCGGCCCGATGATTGCGACGACACCATCACGCGTGATAAGTTTCTTGACCGCATTCTGGGTCTTTTCCGGGTCACCCTGGTCATCCTCGACAATAACTTCGATCTGACGACCGTTGATACCGCCTGCCGCATTAATCTTTTCGGCGATCATGAGTGCGGTGTTCTTTTCCGGGCCGCCGAGTTTTGCCGCGCTACCGGTCACACTGAAAACGGCGCCGATCTTGATCGGAGGTTGTGGTGTTACTTCGACCTCTTTCTGCTCACCGCCACAGCCGAAATACAGCAGCGTTGCTAGTGTGGTAATAAGCAGGAGAACCAGTACTCTGTGTTGTTGCATGATAACCCTCCTCGTTGGATTGAGCCATCTTTTCACCGGTTGATAGAACACCGATTTCATGGAATGACTCGATGTCTTCTGTACTGGATTATATGGCCACCCTTAATAATATCAAGATGATACACAATACCAGTCTTTATGTCAATGGATATTTCAGTTGATGCAACCATATAAATATCAATTATTTATCTCTTTTTTTGTGCCGGCAGCTATTTAAAGAAATCCAAAAAAACGTTCAAAAACGCAGATTTGGGCGATTCAGCATAGTAACGAAAAAAAAGATGGTGAGGAAAAAAACGCACCGGGGCGTTACTCATTGCATATTACTCTAGTATTTACGGTATGGGTATACTAATCCGGCATGTTTCCTTTGAGCGGTGACGATTGTGACTTGGATTTGATAGGAGAAAATACTTCTTTATAAAAGCTTTTTCGTTGACTGAACAGTAATAATTCCCTAGATTAGCACGTACGTCGAGAAGTACTCTACTCTTTGACTTTCCACTGTTGACCCATATCGGAGGACTATACAGAAACAGTTTATTTTCCCGGTTCGTTCCGGGTGGATGATGAAAGCTTGTTGCGCACGTTATGAATCGCGGGGGATATGTATGCCAGAACACCTCATTTTTAATCCTAAGTACGAGGCCATTGCACGAGACGAACTCGAAGCGCTGCAACTCAGGCGTCTTCAGGATACGGTGATGAGGGTCTATTACCGGGTTCCTTTCTACCGGAAGAAAATGGATGATCTGAAGGTTACGCCGGACGATATCCGAACCCTCGATGACATTCGCCGCCTCCCGGTCACGGTGAAGACCGACCTCCGCGACAATTATCCTTTCGGCCTGTTCGCCGTTCCGGACCGGGAAATCGTCCGCATCCACGCTTCTTCGGGAACGACGGGTAAACCGACGGTCGTCGGGTATACGAGAAAGGATCTGGAAACCTGGCAGCTGCTTGTCGCGCGTATCGCCACCGCGGCGGGTGTTTCCGAAAACGATACCGTGCAAATCGCGTTCGGCTACGGTCTGTTCACCGGCGGATTCGGGCTCCATTACGGGTGCGAGATGTGCGGCGCCTCGGTCATACCCGCATCCTCCGGCAACACGGAACGTCAGCTCATGCTTATGCGGGATTTCAAGGTGAGCGCCCTGGTTTGTACTCCCTCGTACGCACTACATATCGGTGAAGTGGGGCAGGACATGGGAATCGATTTCGAGAAGACAAGCTTACGGTGGGGACTTTTTGGCGGCGAGCCCTGGTCAGAGAGCATGCGCGGCCAGATCGAAAGCAGGCTCAAGATCGATGCTACAGATAACTACGGTCTCTCGGAGGTTATGGGGCCGGGGGTGTCCGGTGAATGCCTCGAAAAGAACGGCCTCCATATCGCCGAGGATCATTTCCTGGCGGAAATTGTCGATCCCGAAACGCTCGAACCGGTCCCGGAGGGAGAAGCGGGCGAGATTCTCTTTACCTCGCTGACCAAGGAGGCGCTTCCCATCTTCAGGTACCGTACCCGGGATATCACCCGTTTTATGCCGGGAGAATGCCCCTGCGGGCGGACGCTGAAGCGCATGGCACGCGTCTCGGGCAGGAACGATGATATGCTCATCATCCGTGGCGTCAATGTGTTTCCCAGCCAGATTGAAAGCGTGCTCATGGAAATAGAGGGAACCATGCCCCACTACCAGCTTGTCGTAGAACGCCGGGGGACGCTCGATACCCTCGAAATCCTCGTTGAGGTGCTGCCGCAATTCTTTACCGACGAGATGAAGAAGATGAAATCATTCCAGGAACACATAGCAGGGAAGATTTTCAGTGTTCTCGGGATTCATGCAAAGATTACCCTTGTTGAGCCGAAAACGATCGAGCGGTCGCTGGGTAAGGCAAAACGGGTAATCGACAAGAGAAACAATACCTGACAGTGAAAGGGAGGACATACACGTGACCGATATGCGTTATTCTCGGTGGGCTTCCGGTCTGCGAGAGTCGGATATATCAAAAATTCTCAGTGTCTCCGGGCAACCGGGAATATTGAGCCTTGCACCGGGAGTTCCCTATCCTGATGCGTACCCAACGGAGAAGGTGGCCGGGATCGTCGAATTGCTGGTCAGAAGGGAACCGGAGACGATTTTTCCCTACGGCCATCCTCAGGGAACGCTCCGCTGCCGAGAGGCTATCGCCTACCGTATGAAAAAACGGGGCGCCGATATATCGCCCGAAAACGTTGTCATCACCGCGGGATCCCAGAACGCCACCGACATGGTACTCCGCATGCTGATGGATCCCGGTGATACCATGATCATCGAAGCGCCGACGTTTCTCGGGGTACTCGACTCCATCAAGAACGGGGGATATAACCTGGTCGAAGTACCGATCGATAAGGATGGCATCAGGACCGATGCACTGCGCGATACGCTGACCGGACTAAAGCGACAGGGTATCCGGCCGAAGGTTATCTACCTCATGTCGAATTATCATAATCCTGCGGGTGTCATGATTTCCCAGGATCGGAGGAGGGAGCTTCCCCTGATCGCTCATGAATTCGGGTGCCTGATCATCGAAGACGATGCCTACTCCGAACTTCAGTACGACGATGTGGACCAGACGGTAGTCAAGGCATACGATACAACCGATACCGTGCTCTACATGGGGAGCTTTTCCAAGCTCGTTTCTCCGGGACTGCGCGTTGGCTGGGCTGTCGTGCCGGACGAACTGGTTAAAACCTGGAACGTCTGCCGCCCCATGCTCGATGTCGGCTCACCCGCCCTGAACCAGGATATTATCGCCGAACTGCACGTTGATAACTGGCTGGACGGTCACATCGAAAACCTCAAGCAGGGGTACCGGAGCCGGCGCGATGCCATGCTGAGCGCGCTTGAGGAATTCATGCCGGAAGAAGTGACGTGGACACATGCCCACGGCGGCTTCTATATCTGGGTAACCACACCGGACGGTCTCGATCTCGACAGCCTGTTTCGCACGGCGTCAAAGAAGCAGGTCACCTACTTTACCGGTAACTTCTTCTATGCCGATCACCAGCACCACAACCACTTCCGCCTCTGCTTCTCGCGTCCGGACGAAGACACCATAGCCGAAGCGGTGAAGAGAATTGCGAGTGCAATCCGGGAGGAAATGGGGATATAACCATATTTTTTTCTCCCCCCACTAACCTGCCGCATGATAAAAAAGACTGACCGTGTTATGATTCGCACCGGTCAGTCTTTTCATTGGTAGTGGTTTAACCCGCGTGATCTTCGGTACTACGCCGTGCCCGCTGTCACCATAATGTTCTATCGCTGTGGAAGCGTTTTCCGGTACTCGTCGAGGTAGAGCCCGATTTTATCAAACGGAATTTTCTTGAACCCGAGCTTCCAGGCGGGGGAATCGTCCCGCAGCTGGAAGTTCCCGTTTTTGACATCGACGAATCCGGGATCGGTATCGATCACCGTGTTACCGTTCTCCTCCAGGATGTTCCTGGTCTCCTGATCCGCGAACGGGTACGTTTTGGTCTCGTTCGTGCCCTTTTTCTGCCACTGGCAGAGATCGGGGTCGGCGATGAGATTACCGGTCACCGACACGATATCGAAATTCATGCCGTTGTATAGATCAAGCCACCTGCCGCCGTAGGAAACATTGCGGACAATCTTGTTATACTTGGGAACCGCGGGCTCGTCGTCGAAGAGGGTGAGTAGTTCGGGATACCGCTCGCTGTAGGGCGGCTCGGTGAAGTTCATTTCCTCCATGAGCTTGTACATTCTGCCCTCTTTGCCGTCCTGAAGCGAACCGCTTGCCCAGCCCATGCCCCGGGCATCGACATGGGTTGATGGACCGCATTCCACGTAGATATTGTTTTCGATGGTGTTGTTGCGCCCGCCGCCGACGAAACTTGCCCGCCCCGCCTGGTAGAACACATTTCCGTAGATGGTCGTTCCGCTCGTGAAGTCATCGAGGTATACTCCCATGACACCGTACAGCCCGGGGCCGAGCAAGTGATGGAGGTAGTTATGACGGATGACAGTGCCGCGGAAGGTATAGTTGCGGGAGCAGAGATAGATCGCCCCGACATCGCCGGTCTCCTTTGCGAGGGAATAGAGTTCGTTGAACTCGATCACGTGCTCATTACCCACGCGGCTCGTGGAGAGGAAAATGCCGGTATGCGGCGCATCGTGAATGAGGTTATGCGCGACACGGTTGCCGACGCCGGTCACCAGGACGGCCGGCTGGTACGTTTTCAGCCGTATGGCGAAGTCGTGGATGTGATTGTTGCGTGCGTAGTTGCCTGCAGGAGACAGGGTAGGGAGGTCACCGCCGTGCAACTCGATCCCCCCGGCGGCGACATCGTAGATATCGCACGATAGAACACCGTTTTCCGTACCGCCCGTAATGCTTACCGCCATCTTTCCGAGGTTGATCATGGCGCAGCCCGCAACGGTGTTGTTTGTCCCATCCTCGATTGACACCGCGCCGCCACGGGAGCTCTCAAAACGTATGCCGCGAATGAGGATGTACGATGCTTCCTTGAGTGAAATCATGACGTCCTCAAACCGGGAAACGACCACATCCTTTTCGCCGATCGGGGAGGGCGGCCAGAAGTACACCATACCTTTTGCCGTGTCCACGAACCATTCTCCCGGCGAATCGAGCTCTTCGAGGACGTTCAGGAAATAGTACCGCTGACCCTTCGTGTAGCCGTACCCGTGATGCGGCTCCTTGGGATAAATGTCGCGTTTTTTCTTGTCGATTTTGTCCACCGGGAGGTACTGATCCGACCAGTCCCATGTCCAGTAACCGTGCACCCAGATATCTTTCGACTCTGCCCAGCGGTTGGGACGGTCTCCATCGTAGGTGAACCGTCCGTAATGACGACCACGCGGAACGGGAGATTTGTCACGACCGAGTCCCCGGTGAATCATCTTATCGCCGGTCTGCGGAATGTCGGCGATGGTGAGCCAGCCTTCGTCCGGATAGCGTGCGATGGTCATGAATTTATTTCCGAAGTACAGCTCCATTCTATGACCGCTCCTCGGGTCGATGGTGCCATATTCGGTGATTCCCTGGGCGCCGAGATCGGCCTGGAGAATCTTGTCGCGGCAGGTCTCATCGATTCGCCCCAGAACGGCGGTATCGGTGACCGGTGTGAAACCGGTAATAATCTTACCGCCGGAGAACACCACCGTTTCACCGGGAGAGGCGCGCCAGACAATGGGAGCGGTTTCGGCGCCGGAATCCTGGGCGGTCAGCTCGAGCGTCTTGGTGATCTCGTACCTTCCGCCGCGGATGGAGACGGTGATTCCCTGCTCCGTTCCGGTTCCGGCCTGTTTCATCTCCCTGACCGTGTCCCGTGCCCGTTCAAGCGTCGCAAAGGGACCGTCGGTACCGGCGCTGTTTGGTTCAGGAAGCTTTCCCGACCACGTATCGTTTCCCGCTGTCGAAACGTAGAGGGTGGTTTCCCCGGACCGTTCCGTCGCGCAGGAGAACAGGAGCGCAACCGAAACGAGTGCAACCAGAATATACATGATTCTTTTCATGATAAGTTCCTCCGCACAGGTCTGCATATTAAGATTGAGCTGCCGGGACCAATGTGTAATCAGATATCCCGGAGCGTGGTGTCCTGCCTCGTGTCTGGCGTTTATTCCAGCGATGTCCGGTACTCGTCGATATACAGCCCGATCTTCTCGATGGGGATGCGCTTGAATCCGAGCTTGTACGCCGGCGAATCGTCTTTGATCTGGAAATTCCCGTTCTCACGGTCGATAAAGCCGGGATCTTCGTCCACCAGGTTACCTTCGAAGGTGACTATACCCTCTTCGATACGGTTGTCCATGTTCAGCCAGGTGCCGCCGACGCTGATGTTGCGGAGGACCACATTACCGCGTGGTACTGCGGGATCGCCGTGGTCGAGGATGGCGGCGAGCTTCGGGTATTTCGTACTGAAGGGTGGTTCCTTGTAGTTGACATCAGCGAGCTTTTCATACATGCGCCAGCTTCCGCCCTTGACAATGTAGGGCCGTGCCCAACCCAGTCCGCGGGCGTCGATGTGCACCGAAGGTTCGCAGTCGACGAAAATATTGTTTTCAACAGTATTATCGTGTCCCCCGCCGATGAAAGCTGATCTGCCCGACTTGTGGAAGACATTGCCGTATATGGTCATACCGCTTGCGGCATCGTCGAGATAGACTGCCATGACGCCGTGCAGCCCGGGTCCCAGAAGGTGGTGGAAGTAGTTATGGCGGATGATGTTGCCCCGTATCGTCCAGTTCCGACCCGTGTAGAAGGCGCCGACATCGCCGGTTTCCTTGGCGATATGATGAATTTCATTGAATTCAAGGATGTTTTCATTGCCGCTGAACTGTACGCCGCTGTGTGGCGCATCGTGGATCAGGTTATGGGCGAGGCGGTTGCCGACACCGTGCACACTCAGGGCGGGCTGGTAGGTCTTTACCCGCTCGCCGTAATGGTGAATGTGGTTGTTGGTGGCGTAATTACCCGCCGGTGTCAGGGTTGTACGGTCGCCGCCGTTGACACCTATTCCCCCGGCTGCCACATCGTAAATGTCGCACCCGGTGATGCCGTTGTTTGTACCGCCGCTGACCGCCGCAACCGTCTGGCCGAGGTTGCGCATGGTGCACCCGCCGATCAGGTTGTTCGAACCGCCCCTCACAGTAACTGCCGTGCTGCGTGAACACTCGAACAGAATATCTCTGATGGTGACAAAGGATGTCTCCTCGAGGGAGATCAACACATCCTCCATAACCGAAACAGACACGTCACCTTCAC
>CAYWBT010000115.1:0-10162 GCA_964456585.1 uncultured bacterium | reverse complement strand
TCAAGGTTGCGCTGTAGCCCAAGAGGATAATGGAGACAAGGAGCAGTCCGAGGCCGAGAGCCATGATACGCTTGGTCGTGACGCTCACCTCACCGCTCCACTCGCCCTGAAGGATACCCCAGATTGTGCCGGCGGCGATCGATAGAAGCATATATATCGGCCATCCGATGATCGTTCCCCATGAGCCCATCATGGTTGCACCGGAACCGTACATGATGAAGCTGGCGATCCAGATCACCGCCATGATTGCAATGAGCACGAAATTTCGTATGAACCCCGGATGTGCATATTCCCCGGCGGTATGGTTTTTCTTCATGAGCATAAGGCAGTAGAGTACGTTCATGATCCCGCCCACGGTGAACAGGACTCCCCATACCGCATTGCCCGCCCAGAGGGGAGAAGCGCCCTCCTGAATAGCCGCTTCGATGAGTTTACCCGAGAAGGTGAAACCCAAGTTGAATGCCGAAGCCAGGACACCATTGAGAATACAGAAGATAATGCCAACGCGCATTGAGATGTTCGAAACCTTGGTTATCTTGCCAGCGGTGCCCCCCTGTTCGCGCTCGCGTCGAATACCTGCCACACCGATAATTCCCACACCGATAATGGAAATGACAAGCGTCAGTACTATCAGCGCGCCCTTAGCGGTGAAAATCTCACCGGGATAGAGGAGCACCATGGGGATGAAGGTGCCCGTGCCGATCACCAGGCCCTGCATGATAGGGAGACCGAGAGAAAGGCCCACGGACGCGAGTCCCAGCCCGTAAGCGATAGCGGCAAATCCGATCAGTACACCGAAAATGAGGGGCGTTATCATGATCGCCGGCGACGAGGTGTATATGCCCCAGAGGTTTGGTACGGTCATGGCAGCGAACAGGAGATTGAATACGATCATGCTAAAAATAACATAGAGCATCCAAGTGTTTTCCCACTTCCATCTGCGGGTATAGGCCATCGGTACCGCAAAACTCCCCTGGAAAATACCGGCGATGATAATGATGAACAATCCGGTGAGAACTAAATTCATAGTGACTGTTTCCCTTGGTTAACTGGGCTGATGTGCTTTTCAACACTCTGTCGCCTGCTCTACCGGGACGTCCCGGACAACGTCCCTACTCACTACGCGGATTAAAGGATAATCCGGTTATCCGGTCACCGTCAAAGTCGCAAATGTTCGCCGCGAACCGGACAGGATCGGACTCGTTGCCGGTCTTCCTGATTTCGAGCAGGAGGATGTTTTCCCCTTCCTTGAACCGGAGGAATCCCATGGGTGTGGGGTCGTACGCCAGCGATAGACGATTGTACCAGACTTCCCTGCCGTTGAAGAATGCTTTGAATTCGCCGCCGTCAAGCCCGACGAGAAGTTGCCCGCAGAGTTCCTTCTCGGAGGATGTTATCCTGAGCGCGAGATAGAACAGGTCGTCCTTCCGTGCCTCTGCGCTCTTCGGGAGCGGATACAGCAGAGCGTCCTGAACACTCCTCCATTTTAGTTGCACGGCGTTATCCAGGAGAGTATCGCCATCGAGGAGCCCCCAAGTGCCGACTGTTGCCTTATCGCCGGGCTTCGGATTGATTTCCGCCGCCTCTTCTATGGGTGATGAAACCGGCCCAAGCATCATCCATTTCCGTATGCCGCGGGACGTGTAGTATCCATTCTGGCGGATATAGTTTCGCGACAGGTACCTGATTGGGGGGCCGGCAATGGTAATCCGCTCGGATTTCCATTCTCCGAGCCGCTTCATGTTGCACATCCTCAGCACATCGGCATCGAGGGGGTTGAATCCCATCATCATCATGCACACCGCCTCGGTGGCGACCACATCCCCGCCGGCGATGACCACATTATGATTGATGTTGATCCCGTTCTGAGAACCGAACGACTGTTCTAATGCCCAGAATCCTTCGGCGACCGCATACTCGGGATTGATGGCGCACGCGAGGTCCGCAATGGCGCGCATGAGATTGCATTCGTTACCCTGGTGGATCATGATCTTCAGATTGTTTTTCGGATTGTCCATATACGCCGGGGCATGGACGCAGCCGACGAAGTTCTTCATGCAGAGGGTTACCCCCGCGCCTGCGTGGATTTTCAAAACGGGGCACGTGATCAGGACATCACGTTCCATAATCGTTTTCGGTAAATAAATTCCCTTTCTGCGGGTGGGTTCCGTCTGCGATGTGCCATCCGGGTCTTTTGGCGGAACGAATTGAAATGCCCCCCGTCCGATTTTGTGCGGATCGTAGTTTTCCACATACACCGGTGTGTCCTCGTTGAGATCGACGATGTCCACCAGCGTTGAGGATTGTTTCCCGTTCAGCTCATCGACCATGCCGGCATACGACAGGTTATCGAAGGCTTCCCACACGCAGTGCCAGCCGTCGACGAACGACTCCTTTTTAAGCTTTCTGCCCGAGGAGAACCACGGTGGCCCTTCGGCGATGGTTATGTGCCGCGGCCCGATTCGCTCGATGAGGTATTCGGCAATCGCCTTGATAACCCGGAGGTCGGTTACCAATCCCCAGTGTTCGGTGCCTTCCCGGTGTTCGGTTATCATGAGCCAGCCGTTTGGCTCATTATTATTACCCACGGGGATGGTCACGATATTGGGCTTGAGTACCACCCAACTGTCCGCGTGGACGATGGAGGTCAGGCTCCGATTCGAGGTGTCACGGTCTAGCGCCAACCAGACCACCTCCCTGACCTGTTGATACGACAGTACTTCGTCGAGCTGGGCAGGCTGATCCAAAACGGGATCGTTCGAGCCGGCGACTGCGACGAGCGCAGTTTGGTTATGGTCATCAATTGCCGCTTCCGCTTCCGGTGTCGCGATAAGACTTCCCCCGCGGGCGCCGGTTATCACCGAACCGGTCGCAACTCCCTTTTTGATAAATTCCCGTCGTTTCATAGGCTATCCCCACCATAGTGTCGATACAAGAATATTCACGAATACAGTCTGTCAGCGCACCCCGCGACAACGCGTTATTTCGGCGTGCTGAAAATATAGAAGAACTTGGCTTCTTCACAGGTGTTATTTATGTTCGAATGACTTATCGTGCCGTTCGGCGGCACCATGTACCCGGAGCCGGGAGGCTGCAGACGTATCTGTTTGCCGAGCCACCCGGTTGTCGTCCCCTCGACCGCCAGCCAGACTTCCAGTTGCCCCGCAGGATAAATATGGGGATGGCCCAAAGTCATCGGATCGAACGATACAATCAGTACGTTTTCTAACTGCGCCAAACCATCCGCATCGGTGAACAACTGCTTCACCTTATGCCACCAATGACCGCCGATGTCAGCATACGGGAGCATGTTTTCATCTTTCACCAGCATGGTGGTGATCGGTTTGAATCCCTTCGGCGTCGGCTCGCTGACAAGATACATCTCCAGACGTTCCGATCCGGTATTCGCAATGCTGAAGTCGAGACCCTCGGGCATGAATACGACAATTCCTTTATACAGTTCCGCCGTCCTCTTCGGTGTTGTGACCGAGCCCCTGCCTGCAACGACATACCAGATTTCCTGCGTCCCCTTCAGTATGTCGGGCGGTGTTTTCGCGCGGGCTTCAAGGGTGGCATGTGATACGTGGTTGATGTAATTGAGCACGGCGCCTCTTCGGGTGGGATTGAGGCTGTTTCCCTTCACCAGGATGTCTTTTACCACGAGGTTTCCGTGCATCTGCCGCGAGAATGATGTTTTCCAACTGCAGAGATACATGTCGATGTCACAGTTCTTTTCAGGATCATACGGACCACCGTCGGGAAACGGCTGGACAATCTGCTGAGCGAAAATGACCGCCGGAAAAGCTATCAAGACACCCAAGAATACTACGATCATTGTTCGAATCATCGCAACACCTCTTCGTTATAAGGTTTTACAGTAGCTGAAACATGTTGCCGTCACCATTGTTCTTTCATGCCATGAACGCCCGGTCATTCGCCGCCTGCATCATGGCATCGAGATTCTCCGCAGGTGTTCCGGGCATGACATCGCACCCCGAACCGAGGATGAAGCCGCCGTTGGTACCCATGGAGGTAATCAAATCGCAGCTTTTTGCATACACCTCATCAGGACGGGCGTTATAGAGAAATGCCGGGTCGAGATTGCCGCGCACGGAAGCTTTTCCGTCAAGCGTTTCTTTCGCCTTCGCCATATCGACCTGCCAGTCAAGATCGATCATATCGCATCCCAGTCCGGCGATATCCTGGATGATCGGCGTGACATCGCCGCAGATGTGCATGAGGAAGCGCTCTCCTCCATGCTGCCGGAGAACCTCGATCTGCCGTTGCTGCCGGGGAATTATTTTTTCACGGTAGAAAGCCGGTGAAATCATGTTCGGCGAGCACAATGCCGCCCCAAACAGTATCGCATGAGCACCGGCATCGATCAAGGCTTTTCCGAATTCGATTACCACCTCAGTTGAAAAATCAAGGAGTTCTTCGACAAACGAAGGATTATCGTACGTATCGAGCATGAAATTCTGGACACCTCTCAGCTGGCTCGATTGATTCATCGGGTCATTGGTGAAGACGCCGATAAACACGCTATCGCCGATCTCCCTGCGACATCGTTCAACCGCCTTGACGACAACGGGCATCCGACCGTCTTTCAACGGATTAGGTACCTTCAGGTTTTTCAGCGCCGCTGTATTGTCCAGCAGGGGACGGGCCACATGGGGAGGAGCATGGTCCTCGTATTTCATTTCGGCGCCGACACCGGAGGCTTCTACCGCGACATCGCAGCCAAGCGTAATGAAATCCCAGCCAAACCTCTCAACCGCAGCGAGAGATGCTGCCGCCATAATCTCACCATCGGTGGCGAACTCCCGGATCGTTTTGTTGATCAGGGCGGCATTATAGTAGTGTGCCAGCGGTGAAACAGGCACTCTGTCGGGAGTATTCATGTTCAGCGCCGACAGCGTTCTTTCGAGCTTGGTCATCTGCTTTTTGCCTCCTGCTGGGAGGTGTCTAGTGTATGTTTCCTTCCATGATCACCGCGCCGTCCCCAACATCCCCGGCGGAACGAACCGGCGTTTGAACAGTCCGGAAATCGTTTCCCGTGAGGACGATGGAACCGCTCTCGGAACCTTCAAGTCGAAGGAACGTATCGCAGTCGTTCAGTGAGCGGCACCCGTGGATAAATGCATTCCGTGTGTTCTGAAGCCGTATCATGCTCTCTGCGCGGCGGGTGAGGGACGATTTGAATCCGCACAACTCAAAATCGACCACGTCATCGCCAACGATTGCGGGACGCAAATCGTCCGATTCCAACTCAAAGCGCACGTTTCTGAGTGTGATACCGCGGGTGTGGTGCATATACAAACCGTAGGCGGGAAGAACGCCGAACATAAAGTATTCAGGGTACTGGTCGGGGAGATCGGGAATGTCACGACGCGCGGCTTCTTCGGCGGTTCCTCCGCCAGGGAAGGTGATGTGGATATCGCTGAGGGTAATCCCCTCGATCGGGTGACCCGGCAGCCCGGTGATGTTGATACAGGAGCGTTCTTCACCAGGATAGGGAGTCTCGGAATCCGGTGTTTCGGTTATGATGGCGCGGACATTGCTGATCATGATGTTTTCAAACGTACCTATCGGGACATCCCCGTCCGATTCACGCTCGATGATACCGTGTTTCCATCCGGCGAGCCGCATCGATATGGGACCGGTTACCCGGGTCATGATCAGGTTGGAAAAGGTAATGTTCCGCATCGCCGCACCTTCATTCATCTGGAGCTTGATGCCGTTGCCATAGGTGTCGTGAATGACACAGTTTGATACCGTAATGTCCTCGAAATTTCCCCGCGCTTCCGGTCCGAAACGGAACGCCGCCCAGCGTGAAGTGATCACACAGTTGGTGACAACAATGTTTTTGCAGGGTTTCGTGGAGTTGGTTTTCAACGCGATGGCATCATCACCGCATGAGAGGTTGCAGTTGGCGACGATCACATCGGTGCAACTGTCGAAATCAAGGCCGTCGTTGTTGGCATTCACCCGGTTGTTGATGGTAATCCCATCGATAAGCACCTTGTTGGAGGTGATTATATGTGTGCACCACATGGCGGCATCTTTCAGTGTAACATCTCGAAAGGTGATGCCGTTACATGTATCAAGGATTATGAGTCTCGGACGAACCCGGGGTTTTCCATCAGAGGTCGTCAGGGGAAACGCGGCACCCTGACCGTCGATGCAACCGGAACCGTTAATGGCAATCTTCTCCGCATCTTTGGCATATACAAGACAGTGCGTCGTTTCGTAGTCTGACAGGTCCGTGCTGCCCAATAGAACGGCATCCCCAGTGATGGTGAGGGTCACATAACTCTTGAGCACGATACCGCCGACAAGATAGCGTCCGGCCGGGACAATGACCGCTCCACCTCTGGCCTGGTGACACGCATCAATCGCCGCCTGAACGGCACCCGTATCTTTCGTGCGACCATCACCGACTGCCCCGAAATCTCGAATATTGTAACCATACGACGAGATGGCTTCCGCACCACTGTACCCGGTACATCCCAACATTGCCATAAGCGCGATCAGCAGATGACGCATGAATGTTTCCCCTTTTCTGATTGGTCATGTCCCTTCATTTCTGTATCATCGAAAGCTATACATGATAGGACGATTGCACGGTATCTTATTACAGAAAATACGATAATAACGACGTCCGGTATTCGACTTTTCAAGGTGATTCAAGTTTAATAGCGGACCGGTTTTCATCATAAAAGAAGAATAGTCTTTTCCTCATTTTTATACAAGTGTTTTTCACTATTATCAAGATACTGCGCCTGTCACACGGTGATCCTATCCGTTGATGAAAAAACGAATATGTTCCTTCTTCATTTCGCCCGCTGTCACGACAGTTAAGAGTCGCTGGACGAGCGTGAGAGATACCGCTGATGAATAAAAACAACCCTTGCACCGGTATAGTTATTTTTGTTACTTATGTGAAATAGGGGAACAATGATACCATGATCTATTAATAAACGTATTTATAAGGAGAAAGATATATGAATACGAGCAACCATCCAACACGCAGAAAGGCCCTTGCTTCGGGGCTTACCATCCTTTCCAGTTCACTCGTGGCATCGAATCCTCTCCACGCCGCCAAGCAACCGGGTGAAGTGCGGGTACTGTTTCTCGTCGGCGATGTTTGGCACAACGGTGTTCGTCAGGAAAGCCACTGGCGGCGGATCCTCGGAGTCACCGGATGGCGCCTGATGTTTGCCCAGTCGAGCCAGTTCGTTACACCGGAAGTTCTTGACCAGACTGACCTCTTTATTTTTACACGCTATGCCGGCGGCGATTCGCTCGGGTGGTCGCCGGAAGGAATCATCGAGAAACGTCCGCCGTCGTCCCCATGGATGACCGATGAACAGCAGGACTCCATCTATACTAATGTCACGAAACGTGGTATGGGTATCATACCGGTCCACTGTACGATGTGGAATCCGGACCGAAAGAAACTCATGGAACTCATGGGCATGAAAGAACCGAAGATGCACGGCCCGCTCATGAATACAACATTCTATGACCTGAACCAGAATCATCCGATCACCCGCGGGTTGGAAACGTTTGAAACCGAGGACGAAATTTTCGGCGCGGTGATGGATGATGTCGACTATGTACCCTTGATGAGGGCCAAGCAGAGCGGCTGGTCGCCGAGTGGGAACATCGATCCTCCGCTCGATCGTCCTGCCGCCTGGGCTCGCGAGGTTGGTAATGGCCGCGTGGTGGTGCTGAACTGTCTTGCATCGCATGTCTGCTACTGGGAACTGCCGGTCAAGGAGATCATGTGGCGAAGTGCACACTGGGCAATGAAGAAAGATATACCGGTGTCGGGATTGGTCGATGGACGGTTCAAGGATCGGGATTAACACGACCGGTGATTTTTCCTGATCGGCGAGAAAGTAATTTTTATTCACTTGTACCGGCGTATCGAATTGGCAGCCGTAAATGAACAACAGAAAAGAACAGAAACCTTACATATTTATACGCTAAGAACATAAAAATAAGGAAGTCGAAAGTGGCAGTAAACAGTTCATATGGTACCGGTGCATTCAAGGGCCGGAGAAGGTGAGGAGTTATGCGTCTGCACATTATGAAGCTTGTACCTCTGGTTGTACTGATCCTTGTGGTTGCAGGATCGTGCGGTTCAGCACACCGGGAGATTCTATTCTACGTTGCACCGGACGGTTCAGATGGTGCCACGGGTACCGACGAGGGACATCCATTCGCCACCCTCGATCGTGCCCGCGATGCAGTTCGGAACCTGAAACGAACCGGGAAAATTGACCGCCCGGTGACCGTATATGTGCGCGGCGGAGTCTACGAACTGACGGCACCGGTGCTATTCACACCCGAGGATTCCGGATCTCCCGATTGTCCGGTCACCTACCGGGCATATCCCGGCGAAACCCCCGTCATCAGCGGTGGATCTCTCCTCGATGCCGACTGGCAGCCGTTCGAGGGAGACATCATGGTGAGCGATCTGCCGATGGTTGAAGAAGGATGGCGGTTCCGACAGCTCTTCCTCAACGGAGCCCGTCAGCAACGTGCACGCGAACCCAACGATGCCTTCTATACAATCGCCGAAACCGACGCCGAAACCGGCAAACAGGGTATGCGATACCAGGAGGACAATTTCAGAGCATGGGATAACCTGACAGATGTTGAAGTTGTGGTCTACCACTACTGGAACGAGTCCCGGTGCCGGGTAGCGTCACTCGATGAGGGTGCCCAGCTTGTCACATTCACCGGCAACGTCGGCGGTCGCGGTATCGGAAGGACGGACTACAGGAACCGCTACTATATCGAAAACGCCCGTGAATTTATCGACAAACCGGGCGAGTGGTACCTTGACATTCACGCGGGGAAACTCTATTTCCTGCCGCCCGACGGGGCCGATCTGACAACACTCCGTGCGCCCCGCCTCAGTGAACTGCTGCGGCTTCAGGGAGACCGTGAAAACGGCAGCTATGTCGAGCACCTCGCCTTTGAGGATTTCACCTTCTGCGATGTCGACTGGAACCTCCCGGCAGAAGGATACCAGAGCTGCGGTGACGTGGGCGACATCGTGCCGCCCTCGGCGATCACCTTTGACGGTGCCTCGAACTGCACGTTCGCGAACAATACCATCCGCAACGTGGGCTCGTACGCCCTGGAAATCACCGGGCACGACAACTCCGTTACCGGCAACCACATCCACGACACCGGCAGCGGCGGTATCATCACCCGAAGTTACTCCGGTGGCCGTAACCAGATCACCTACAATCACATCCATCACTGCGGCAATGTCTATGTCAGCGCGGTGGGAGTGAATGTCGATGACGGCGGCGGTTACATTGCCCACAACCTTGTCCACGACATCACCCATTCCGGTATCTACGGCCGTCACTGGGCTACTTCGACCCAGGAGCGCGAGCGCCGGAACCAGCCGCAGGGTCTCGTCATCGAGTTCAACGAGATTCACGACTGCATGCACGACATGAATGACGGTGCCGGCATCTTCATCCGCGATTCGGACATTTTTATCAACAACAACCTCATTTACGACATCTGGACGAGTCCTGTGGGGCATGGCAGCTTTGGCACGGGCTTTTACCTGGGGTGCGAAACCCGGAACACCGTGGTCAAGAACAATGTCATATTCCGGACCGAGGGCGGCCAGCTTATCTGGTTCTCGGACCGTAATATCCTCGTTACGAACAACATCATGGTTGATTGCGGCAGGCGCTGGGGTCAGATAAATTTCTCCAATCCATCCGACCGCCGCCACGAGTACGTCCGCATTTTCCGGAATATTTTTGCCTACCAGAATCCCGACTGGGTTCTTTTCCCCTTTGCCCATGATCGCAGTGTGCCGGTGGAGTCCGACAACAACGTATTCTGGAATCCCGGGAAGACGTTTGCCATCACCGGCGTGACGGGTGTCAAAAATTTGAAGGACTGGCAAAGAAAGGGATTCGATGTTCATTCCGTGGTCGCCGATCCGCTGTTCGTTGACCCGGCAAACGACGATTATTCGCTTAAGCCCGATTCGCCCGCATTAGATCTTGGATTCGAACCTATCGATCTTTCGACTGTGGGATTGCGGGGAAGGCACTAGACAGAACATGTTACAACCAGGAGGGATGCCATGAGACTGATGAGACGAGATTTGATAACT
>CAYWBT010000114.1:0-10171 GCA_964456585.1 uncultured bacterium | reverse complement strand
ACCGGAAAACCGTGAGCGCATAAATGGCAACTGGGATGAACTTCCCAAGTCGGTCACCGACCTCGGTGAGCATCCCGAGAGCATTTTCGAGGGGTACTATAACGTTCAGAAACGCGTGGGCGCCGACGAGATGCAGCACCTGCCGTATGGAGCAATCGCGATGTGGACGTTTGCCGATAAAATTCGCGCCGGCATCCAACAACTTATGGCGGGCGCGAGAAAATTCTGTATCGACGAGATCACGCGCGACGACCTGTTCTCTGCCAACCGCGAGACCGAGAAGGAAACGCAGATCCCGTTTATCACCGAAATAGGAGACGACAAGGCGAAAGACATCTTACAATCGTAACCCATCTATTGCAGGTACTTTGTTACCTGTATGTTTCGGTTGTTTAGTCCTTCTTACGTAAAAAGGCCGGCTTATGCCGGTCTTTTTGCTTTGTCCGTCTACCTTCAGCGCCACTCCCCTGTCTGGTTCAAAACACACCCTGATTAGTTTCGTACTTTTTTTTACGGTGATTAGAAAAGACCGTTTACATGTTCTTTGCGAGGCTATATATTAAAAACATACTAAGCTGGTGCAACAAGCTCTATTAACACATCGTATTCGGAGGAAATATGAAGCGTTCTGAAATCAATACGATCATGAGAGAAAGCCAATCATTCTTAAATGACATGAATTTTCTACTGCCCCGCTTCGCGACCTGGCATCCGGAGGAGTGGAAGCAGAAGGGACCGGAATGTAGAGAGATCATCGAGCAGCAGCTTGGTTGGGATATTACCGACTTCGGCGGCGGTGATTTTGCGAACCTGGGGCTTTTCATGTTCACCATCAGGAACGGAACGCTTGCGGAACTCGAGAAGGAGAACGGCAAGATATATGCCGAGAAAATCCTCATCACCCGGGAGAATCAGATCACCCCGATTCATTTTCATTACCAGAAAATGGAGGATATTATCAACCGCGGCGGCGGCGAGCTCATCATCCAGCTCTGGAACTCGACTGAGGACGAAGAACTCGCGGACACCGAGGTAACCGTGAGCATCGACGGTGTCAGGACGTCGGTGGAAGCGGGGGGGACAATCGTTCTCGAACCCGGCGATTCCGTCTGTCTGCCTCAGTTGCTGTACCACAAGTTCTGGGGACAGGCGGGCAAGGGGACCGTTCTGGTCGGGGAAGTCAGCAGGGTGAATGACGACCATGTTGACAACCACTTTTACGAACCGATGGGCAGGTTCCCGGATATCGAAGAGGATGAACCGCCTCTCTACCTTCTCTACAACGATTATAAAAACTACTATCGCTACTGCTGAGAAGTTTTTCGTTACCGAGCAGCCGTTAATAACCTGTTTTCCCGAAGGGAGGAATAATGACTCACAAGGAAAGAATGCTCGCTGTTCTCTGGGATAAGAAAATTCCGGATAAAGTCCCCCACGGGGATGTCACAGTGGATCCTGCAATTGCAAAGAAGGTTTTTAAAGAAGAAATTCCGGAAGAACAAGGAAATTTCCTGGTTTACTGGATGACAGAGTCTTTTTCGGACCGTTTTTTCGAACGCCACAGACGCCTTCGTGAGTTTCTCGGTTTTGATTTTGCACATGTGTTCCCGAGAGAGCCTCTTACCCAAACAGGTGAAACCGACGAAGGATACCCTATTATCGAAGATATATGGGGTACAAAAATAATTGCTGCACCGCATTCTACTGAAGGTCTCGCATATCCCATCCATGACATAACCAAAGCTGACGTTTATCAATTTCCTGAAGTTGATGATTTCTCATTTGATAACCTCGAGCGATGGGTGAATGAAAGTGATCTGTTCGTAGTATGTCAACTGGACACAGGTTTTTTCAAAATTGCTCTGTTAACTGGATTTATGAATTATATGTTCTATTCAATAGACTATAAAGATGAGCTGAAACTTCTCATGGAAAAGCTCACAGATCTCCAGATACGTATAGCCAGGGAAGCTGTTAAACGTGGCGCAGATTGCATATGGCTTGCGAATGATTTTGCCTGCAACCAGGGACCTTTCATATCACCTGATATTCTCTGGGAACTGGACTTTCAGTACGAAAAAAAGATAGTCGATGAAGTACATAAATTAGGCGTACCCTGCGTGCTGCATGCATGTGGGAATCAGACAGAAACTGTGGATATGTTAGTCGAAACCGGTATTGATGCTCTCCATGCAATACAGCCAACGGCACATAATGATATACGTAAAATTAAAAAACGCCATGGGAATAGAATAAGTCTCATTGGTAATGTTGATATTAGCAGGCTTCTTCCTTTCGGAAGCCCCTGGGAAGTCGACCAGGATGTTAAAAGTCTGATTAAAGATATCGGTTCTGACGGCGGATTTATTCTTACTACATGTAATGGTATCATGGAGGATGATCCAGTTGAAAATGCAATAACCATGCACCTGTCATGCGAAAAATACGGACATTACCCTTTAAACCTGTAGAATAGGATAGTTACAGAGCCGTTTTTTACTAATGTACTTAGAGTTTTATCCATTGGCTTAAGAATATTTTTAACATAATCTAAATGTGCCATTGATTATAAAGGGGCAAGAAATGATAATAAATATTAACATCGAGTACGCCGAGATAGAAAAACGCAAAGCTCGCTGGGACACAACCATGTCTTTGAAATTTGCGGATCGGGTGCCGGTTCTTCATTACCTCGGGGCGAGGTACTGGCTTCCGTCCCTCGGTATGGAAGAGCACTACCTCGACTACCTCAACGATCCGAAGGTTATGCTCGAAGCGCAGCTCAAATCAGGTAAGTGGATTCTGGAAAATGTTGATTCCGATTATCACAAGATCGTCTGCTATCCCGATTTCATGTGGGTGGAGGATGTCGAGCCATTCGGCGCTGACATCGTGTATACTGAGAATGACTCCCCTTGGGTGGGGCGCCCCCATCTCCTCCAGAAGGATGGCGACCTCGATAAACTGCGCCAGGTCGACTATGTACACGCCGGCATCCACGGAAAGATGCTTGACTACTATCGTGACATGAAAGAAATCGCCGGGGACTATACGCTCCGGTTCTCCGATGGCATGACGGTTGAGGCAACGGACCTGGTGTACATGGCGGGTGGCGGAATCATCGGGCCGATGGTATTGGCGGGCGATCTCATGAGCGTAGAAGAACTTTCCGTTGCGTTTTATGATCGGCCGGAGTACATCAAGGAACTCATGTCAATCATCGCGGAAAAATCCATCGAATGGCTTGATGCCGCCCATGATGTTTCGAATGGAAGAACGGCTTTTGCCAACGATTACCACGAAGGTTTCATGTTTATCGGAGATGACGGTATTGCGCAGATGTCTCCCCGGCACTTCGAGGAATTCGCACTCGAACCGCTGAAACAGCTCTCCGACCATATCCACGGCCGAGGACTCAAGGTTATGGCTCATAACTGCGGGAAAGTCGACCACCTCCTTAAAAATTGGATCGAGGATGTGGGAATCGACCGGTTTATTGGATTCAGTTACCAGATCGAAAAGGAAAACATCAGGGATATTCTCGGCGGAAAGGCCTCTATCATCGGCGGCATCGATACAACGATCCTCCATGACGGGCAACCGTCGGAGGTCCGCGAAGATGTCCGCAAGGCACTCGTTATTCTGAAAGACGTGCCCGGCTTTGTGCTGATGGACGGCCACAACGTGGCACCCGGCTCTCCCGTGGAGAACCTGAATACGATGACTGACGCGGCGCGGGAGTTCGGTTCGTTCTAAAAAGCCGTGTTTAAGAAAAGAAATGCTGCGGGGAATAGCGTTTTCAATCAAAGAAAAATGAGAACGTTTCTCCCGCGCAGTTTGTATTTGTTTGAGGAGAGTTCGGTATGAAACGTACGATGATCATCGTCATGCTCATGGGCGTCACTGCTATCTGGTTTGTTGGCTGCGATGTGCTGCTTCGCGGAAAGTCCGTTGTCATCGTCTATCCGCAGAAAGCCTCGGTCCGTGAAGTCCTGGCCGCACGCGAAGTACGCCGGTACGTGTACCAGCGAACGGGCACGGTGCTCAGGATGATAAAATACGGGCCCGAACTGCTTGACGACAAGGCGATCGGAGATGTCATCATAGTCGCTCAAAAAGACCGTCCGAGCGTACGCGAACTCGTGGAGGAACACGGCCTCAACACACTCCTCGATCTTATCGATCCTGAAGACTTCCTCCTGCGAACACTCAAGCAGAAGAAACGACGCCTGCTGCTCATCACCGGTGGCGATGATGTGGGAACGCTCTATGGCGCCTACCGCTTTGCTGAGACACTCGGTGTCCGGTTTTACCTGCATGGCGATGTCATTCCCGAGATACCGGTGGAATTCACGCTTCCCGACCTTAACGAGGATGCACGCCCGCATTTTGCCATTCGTGGTATCCAGCCGTTTCACGATTTCCCGGAGGGGCCTGACTGGTGGAGCAGGGACGATTACCGGGCGGTGCTCTCGCAGCTTCCCAAGCTTCGGATGAACTTCTTCGGTCTTCACTGCTACCCGGAGGGCGGTGTCGGTCCGGAACCAGCCGTCTGGATTGGACTGGCGGATGAGTTCAACGCTGATGGTACGGTTCGTACCAGCTATCCGTCACGATGGTTTACCACGCATGAGGCTGAGAAATTCGATTATAGCTGGGGATATGCGGCTCAGAACACGGGTGACTATGTCTTCGGTTCGGCCATGCTGTTCGACCGGGATGTGTACGGCCCCAATGTGATGCGTGGATACGAGCCGATCCCTGAGACTCCGGAAGGATCGAATGAAGTTTTCAACCGGGCGGGCGCTTTGCTCGGGGATGTTTTCAGTTACGCGGACATGCTTGGTATCAAAACATGTATCGGCACTGAGACGCCGTTGATTATTCCAAAGCACGTACAAGACCGACTGAAAAAACGCGGGAAGGATCCGTCCGATAAGGCAGTAGCCCAGGAGTTGTATGAAGGGATGTTCAGCCGCATCATGAAAGCCGGCAGTCCCGATTATTACTGGTTCTGGACACCGGAGGGCTGGATTTGGGGCGGTAATACCGCAGCAGATGTCACGGAGACGAAGGATGACCTTCTCGCGGCTGTCAGCGCAGCGAAACAGGCAGGTGTACCGTTTACCCTGGCAACATGTGGCTGGGTTCTCGGCCCCCAGTCGGACAGGGCGCTCTTCGATACGATCTTGCCGGAGACAATGCCGATGAGTTGCATCAACCGTTTCCTCGGGATGGCACCGGTCGATGTTGCCTTCAATTCGATCTCGAACAGGCCGAAATGGGCGATTCCCTGGATGGAGGACGATCCCGCGCTGACCCTGCCCCAGCTCTGGGCGGGACGGATGCGGGCAGATGCAGTCGATGCCTTGAAATACGGTTGTACGGGTCTCATCGGGATCCACTGGAGAACCCGGATACTGGGGCCGAATGTCTCGGCGCTTGCCCAGGCGGCATGGAACCAGAGAGCATTCGTGCAGAAACCGCCATCGGAAGGGCCGATCGGAGAGAACGTCCGTGAATTTACGAGCCGGTTCCATCCCGCCAACCAGCAGATCGAGGGAACCGATGACGATCCGTTGTACCGGACGCTACGCAGCGAGTTGTCCGGCTACCAGTTGAACGTTCCAAACGGCACATACGTCGTAACGCTGAAATTCTGCGAGACCTACCATGATAATGCGGGATACCGTGTATTCGACATCAACATCCAGGGCGAAGCAGCTGCAACCGGCGTGGATATATTCGCCGAAGCAGGTAAGAATACCGCCTACGATCGGGTGTTTGAGAATGTTATCGTCACAAACGGCATGCTGAACATCAAGTTCATACGGAGAGCCGACTACCCGGTTCTCTCGGCGCTCACAGTCGAGAACGAAGGTTTCAGTCTGAAAATCAACTGCAGCGGCCCGGAATATCAGGATTATCGCGCCGACTGGAAAACCGCGCAGCCGCGTGATCTCTCGACGGCGGATTTTTACGATGACTGGGCGGCGACACAGTTTGGTATCGAGGCGGCTGATAGCATCTCGCAACTGTTCCAGCGGATTGATGGACAGCTGCCGCGTCCTGCCGCATGGGTGAATGGTCCCGGCGGATTTGCCCCTGATACCCGCTCGTGGGACAAGGTCAGCGGCGAGTATGCGTTTGTCGGCGAGCTCGAAAATATCAGGTCGCTCGTCAAGGGAGTTGGGAACCTGGAGCGTTTCGATTACTGGCTGAACAACTTCCGCTACCTGATGATGACATCGCGCCTGCGGTGTGCCTGGGGTCGTTTCAACGAGGCGATGGAAAGGGTGAATGCCGAACAACAGGCCTCGTCCAGGACACAGCTTGCCCGTGAGACCGCGCTTCCCCGCTACCGTGAACTGGTGGAACTGACCGGTGAGGCTGTTACCCGCCTGCTTGCAACGTTCAGTACGAACGGCGAACTGGGAACGGTGACCAACATAAATTCCCACCTGCTGCCTTCGATGCTCGGGGAAACGGGAAAAAAACTTGCCGAGGCCCTGGGTGAGGAGCTTCCCGCCGATGCCGTTCCGTCGCGTGAATATTCGGGGACTCCCAGAATTATCGTGCCGACCCTTGAGAGCGCCCTCATGGCTGGCGAACCGCTGATTCTGAAAGTCATTATTCTCGATAGTACCATGCCGGAACGTACCGAGCTCTCCTGGCGTACGATCGGCAAAGAAGCATTTACCAACATACCGCTTGAGCATATCGCCCGCGGCGTCTACACGGTGACCGTGCTCCCGGATGGTATACCGGATGAGGGTATCGAATATTTCCTGACTGCGGTGACTGCTTCTGGCGACACACTCCACTTCCCGGCGACCGCTCCACGCCTGAACCAAACCGTGGTGGCGATTCCTTCTGAATAGCGTTCATCTAAAAAATCGGGGACAGTCATTGGTACGACTGTCCCCGTTGTAATAAATATACGTAGTTCTTCTACCGCAGGAAGGTGAGCTTGCCTTGCATGACATGCTTCCCGGCGGAAACACGGTAGAGATATATGCCGTTTCCGACCAAGCTGCCGCTCGAGTCTCTGCCGTCCCAAACTGCACGGTACGATCCCGGACTCAGCGTACCATCCTGAAGAGTCCTGACTTCCCTGCCAAGAATATCGTAGACGATGAATCTGACATGACTTTCCTGGGGAATCGTGTACTCGATGGTGGTTGCCGGATTGAAGGGATTCGGGAACGCTGCGCTGACATTGAACGCCAGGGGATTGTCCTCAACATCGGTGATGAGAGAACTGATCGCGAGGTGTAACACGAGATCCTGGTCGACGTCCAGCGATATTCCGCTCACCGTGTTCGGATACAGTCCAGATGCCTCGGCGGTTATCGAATAGCCGCTACCCGAGGGTACTGTCAACAGGTAAAATCCGTCTTCGTCAGACGTCGTGGTATCGCCGCCCGGCATCAACGTTACCGTGGCGTCGGGAACCGTGAGGCCAGTCTGCTGATCGATCACATAGCCATAGATGTATCCCGTTCCGGAAACAACCGGTACCTGCGGCAGGGCCGCGGACGAATTCGACACGATGAACATATACGATCCCTGGCCGCTTCCGTACCTATAGATGTTGGCAACATACGAGCCTGCCTCGGGATTGGCATAGCTGAAGTATTCTTTATACTTATCCGTTGCAGTGGCCTGGCCCACATATGTTTCATCTGCACGGTAAAGAGCAAAATCTGTATCGAATGTCGAATCGCTCAAAACCTTCACAAACAGGCTGTCCCATCCTGACGGTACGGCAAAGGCGAAGTAATCACTGGTATCATCACCTGCTCCCGGCATAAAATATCCCATATGACCGAAAAATGTCGTACCGGTTTCAATAGTGGTTGCGGATGCGACATCGTTATTCGGCTCCTCGTCGTTGTCGTATTTTGCCGCGGTGAATTCGGTGCTGACGGTGTACGAACCATGGCCTGACCCGAATTGATAAGACTCGTAATAGTATGTGCCCGCGCCAAGATTCTCCCTGACGCATTCTTCGAGCGTGCCAGTCGCACCAAAACTGGAGATTACGCTTATATTTTCGTCATACAACCGTACATCCATATCAAGTGCTTCACTCATTTCAAATGTGACCGTAAGCTTACCGTCGGAAGGTATGGTAATTTTGTACCAGTCAACGCTGTCATTATTGATGCCGGCTGTATAATAACCCATGTGACCGGTATCGCTGCCATTGAGAGCCAGTGTCAGGGCCGAACCCGAATCTGCATTGGGCTCGCTGTCATTTTCAAGGGATATCGCGGTGAATTCAGTGGTAACGGTGTACGAACCCTGGCCTGACCCGAAATTATAAGACTCGTAATAGTATGTGCCCGCGCCAAGATTCTCCCTGACGCATTCTTCGAGCGTGCCAGTCGCACCAAAACTGGAGATTACGCTTATATTTTCGTCATACAACCGTACATCCATATCAAGTGCTTCACTCATTTCAAATGTGACCGTAAGCTTACCGTCGGAAGGTATGGTAATTTTGTACCAGTCAACAGTGTCATTACCGGGGCCGGCTGTAAAGTAACCCATGTGACCGGTATCGCTGCCATCGAGTGCCAGCGTAAGGGCCGAATCCGAATCTTGATTGGGCTCGCTGTCATTCTCAAGGGATATCGCGGTAAAAACACTGGAGATGGTAAACGATCCCTGGGCGCCTCCGAAATGGAAGACCTTGTAATAATATATTCCCGCGCCCAAATTTTCTCTCGTGCCTACTTCTTGTTGTCCTGACGCACTAAAAACGGAGATTACGTTTATATTTTCGTCATACAACTGCATGTCAGCATCAAGAGGCGCGGCAGTATCGACTGTTATCACAAGTTTGCCGTCAGATGGCGTCGTAACTTTGTACCATAACTCTGTTTGACTATCAGAGAGTGAATTTGTGGCGCTCCCGTTCGGAGCAAGTGTTAATGCTGTTTCCATCGAACCCTGCGCAAACGCTGAAAAAGACAGGATCAGGAGAAAACTACTGAATAAGAAAAGTGACATCAAAGCGCGTTTCTTCACGATGAAACCTCCAAAAAATGGTGAGTGATAGTGTGTTATCTATATATAAATAAAGCGATAAAATATAATATTTATATACATATCGTACAGTTATATTTTTTTAACAATTCTGTACGCTGATTAGTATGAATTCTGGTAATTGTGGTACACGATGTTTCGGGAGAGTAAAAAAACAACGTTGCACATAGGGTTATATAACTATAATTATATTAGTAATATACTAAATAAATGCCCGTAGCACAAGAATTCTTTTTAATAATTCTGTACTCCGGTTAGTATGAATTCTGGTAATTGTGGTACACGATGTTTCGGGGGAGTAAAAAAACAACGTTGCACATAGAGCGTTATACTATTTGCTGCTTGGACAATATACTGTAAATATAGTTATTTTACAACTTATTTTCGTCTTTCGATCCTTTAAAGGTTTCATCTGCGGTAGGAACTCATGATGTTTCAATGATTCTGTCGTGTGTTACATAGTCTAAAAAAAAAACGACAAAAGCCTGTCCCTGAGAAGTATCTGAGGACAGGCTTTTGCGATTACGTGATGACGGTGGTGCATCAATTTGTCATGGTCTTGATTTTTGACATATCACCGGTCAGCGCGGCATCGAGTACCGGTTTCATGTAGGTGTCCACATCTCCCCGTGCGGGATCCATGGGTGTGGGCATGTTCTTGAGTTTCGATTCGAGTTGGGGATTTTTCGCCGCGGTTATCATGCGGTCGATATGGGCTTCAGTCGCTCCCGCTTCACCGAGGCTTGCGGGGAACTTCAGGCGCCTCGAGAACGCGGTCATGCCGCGGGCAACCGCTTCGCCCAGCGCCCTTCCTTCGAGGGCGTCGAGGTTTTCGCTGATAAAACCTGCATTCTTGAAAATCGCGCCGACCGTTCGGAGTTGGTCCTGGATCGCCTCCGAGAACAGCACCGTATAGTAGGGATTCAGAATTGCACAGGCGCGACCGTGCGAGAGTACATCAACCAGCGAGAACGAACCGAGATGGCCTCCGTTTGTGCCGCCGATCATGATGGCGTAGCCGCCGAGATCGGTGCCGCAACCGAGCGCAACACGGGCGTCGAGATCATTCGGGGCTTCGATTGCTTTTGGCAGGCTCTCAACGATGAGCGAAATACCG
>CAYWBT010000113.1:0-10197 GCA_964456585.1 uncultured bacterium | reverse complement strand
CCCGGTGAAAAACCAGTCCGATATTGCGCGGCTCGTTCTCTTGAGCGCCATGGTGCTCGCGGCGATATGCGGGTACTTTATCAACAAGTCATCGAACACTCCGGTCAAGATAGTAAACAAATCGGTGGAAGCCGCCCTGAAGCAACCGTTCAAGACAAGTATCGAGGGTTCGGTTACCCTGATGGACAGCACACTCGCTTCATTCCGGAACCGCCAGACATACAACCCGGAACGTGAACTCATGAGGCCATCGATGGGCGGCTCTTCGGACGGACTGCCCTTCGACTCTGCTGAGACCCTCGAGGAACTCACGCGGGCACAGAACGTCTACGAGTACGACAAGCAGGACATGTACGGGCATGGTACCCGTCACTTTTCCGGCGCCATGCCCCCCATCGAGGGCAATGACAGGATTGCCCGGGTATTCGATCTCTGGATCGACGTGCGGAGCTTCCTGCCGGTCCGGTTGAGCATCACACAGGTGGAACGGGGCGCCGGCAGCGATACGGCGGGGAATCCGGTTGCACAGGAAACGTACATGAACATCCGGTTTTTCGGCTGGCAGTAAGCGGCTTGTCTATGTGAAAAAAAACTTTACAAAGCGTCTGCTGGAGAGCTATTATACAGATGTCCGGCAGTTCTTTTTTTTAACAATATACCTGAGAAGAATACACCATGGAAAATTCCAACCACTCTCAATCCGAAGACGAACGGCGCCGCCGTGACCGGCACTATTCGAAATTCGTCAAGATACTGGAAAAAGTCCCCATCTTCCGGGATTTGACCATCGACCAACTACACAAGATTATCGGCATCTGTGGAAAAAATATTATCACCCAGGGAGACTATCTCTTCCACAAGGGTGACGATTCTTTGGAGATGTTTGTACTTATCAAGGGAGAACTGAAAGTTCAGCTCCCCGACGGTAAGGAATTGACCCGCATCAAGCCGGTCGGAATCGTGGGAGAAATGGGCATGTTCACCGGGGATTCGCGTTCCGCTTCGGTACTCGCCTCAACCGACTGTATCGCCCTGAGTTTCAATAAGAGCAAACTCTTTTCGCTCATGAACAAGGACTGCTTCCTCTCCATTCACATACTCATGAACGTGATCGATGACCTCTCACAGAAGCTCAAGGCGAACAATGTCATCATCGAAGAGCTTCGGCAGATCGTGCTTCCGGGTGAATTTTCCAAGATACTCTCCAAAACGCTCATGGAAGAAGATTGATCGCAGGCAAAAATCCTATCAGAAAAAAACCACCGTTCCTGCAGGGACGGTGGTTTTTTTCACTGATATCTTCTGGTACCGGGCTATTTCACCATGACATCCCAGTGTTTCGAGTGACGCGAGGTGCCGTCGGGCCCCTCCACATCGAGCCAGACTGTATAGTAGATTCCCGCCTTCTTGTACTGGTGGATGGGGTACTGTTCGTTGGAAGTCTCGCCGTCGCCGAAGTTCCAGGTCCATTTGGTGATGTTGCCGACCGATTCGTCCTTGAAGTACACAAGGCGGCGGTCCATGTCGACGATCTTGAAGGACCAGCGGGCTTCGATGTCGGGCACGAATTGCTCTTCGAGCGGCATCAGGCGGAAGGCGCACAGGTATGAGCCGTCCTTGACCATTTCAACGTTGTGCGCAAGGTTGATGTGCCCGTCACGCTTGGCGCCGTCGAACTCGAGAATCGACCATGACAAACCGATTATGGTATCTTCCACTAACTGGGACACCACCGCACGCTCGGGACCTTCATTGGGAGCGTAATCGAAGGGTGTCACCCATAATTCGAGCACGAGATTGCCACTCTCCCCGTGTTTGAAGTTATAGTCGTACGCATGGTTGGCCCAGGGGAAACGGCAGACCCAGGGCTGGCATCCCCAGACGAGACACCACTGATTGTTCACTGGCGGAGTGAATATATGGTAGTTCTGTGCATGAATACCGCTGAACCGGAAGTGGTTGTCGATCCTGTCCCTGATCTGTTCGTTCTGGATGAACGGCCCGCCGGAAAGATCACCGTCAACCGCGATCTCAAAAATGTCGTTCTGGTAGCCGCCACCCTCGAAACGCCCAAAATCCCAGAAATCATCGTACGCTTCGTAGAGGAAGTAGAGTCGGTTCATTTCCTTGACCCAGCCGACCCGGACCTTGACATCGATATCCTTGGGATCGATGTTGGTACCGTGACCATCCTCGGTGTCGTTGAGCAGATCGGTGCCGTACGTGTATTCATCGCCGACAATGTCCCAGTCATCGGTTTTACCATCGATGCGGGGAATCATGTCGCGGGGGAACTGAAAAATCTTGAATTCTAATTCGGGTCGTTCGAGTGCAAATACCGGGGGAACCATCATCATGAAAACAAGAACAATCATCACTATCAGTTTGCCCATACTCCTGCCGCTCCTTTCTTTTCATGTATACAACCTGGTGTCGTACCCTGCCTAAAACCGTACAAAGCCCGCGGCAACGACTGATTATTGGTTACTTCCTGATCTTAGCCGGCGTTATGCAAGGTTCAAACCAACAGCTTCATCCGATGCCGGCGCCCAGCTGTCGAGAAACCGGTAGTGATCGGGCAGAACGGCGTGCGCGGTTTTCTCCGCAACCGCCTTAACTCCGTCGAGCAGTACCTGCTCGTCATCGGACATCTCCGGCTCATGAAACGCCTGTATATTCTCGACGAATTCACTGAAATGATTCATGCCGGTAAACGTGGTGTCCGGCTCGAGTCCGGAATTGAGCACATATCGAAGTGCTGCCTGGGTGAAACTGAGATCGGGATTGATCGATGCCGCCGCTTCCCTGAGGGTACCGATGAAGTAATCCCCGGCGAAGGGTTTAATGGAGACTACACCGATACCTTTCTCACGGAGTGTTTGTGCCAGGGTGGGAAACTCCGGATGCAGTTCGGGAGGCCAGCCGATGTTGTGGTAGAAGTTGTACGGGAAGAAAACATAGTCGAGTTCGTTCTCGTACGCTTCCAAGACCGGTTCCAGGTCTGACATCTGGTGAATCGGGACACCCACCGCCCGGATTTTCCCGGCATCCCTGAGCCTGAAGAGATCTTCATAGAGATGCCAGTCGGCATCATCGGGCGACCATGAATGCAGGCGGTACATATCGATATACTCTCTCCCGATGAGCCTGAGATCGTTGTCGAGCTTGTCTTCGAGGGTCACACCTTTCTGTTCCTCGTAGCAGATCGACAGGACGACATCGTTGATCACCGGAGCGAGGTAGGTGCCGAGCGGTTCATACTGGTGGGCACCCTGATCGGTATTATAGATATCGAATGTTGTCACACCATGATCGAGGGCGGTACGTATGGTTTTTTCTCTCTCGGAACCGGCATTTTCCTCATAGATATGTGAGCCGAAACCGAACTTTGAGACGGTAATTCCTGTGGTACCGAGTTCGGTCGTTGTGATGGAACCGGAAAGGGCGGTTATGATCGCCAGGATATTTACCACCAGTTTCTTGGAAGTAGAGACCACGATCTTCTGGGTTTTGGGTGTAAAATCGTACCCGCTCTTACGGGGCACGATGGTGTATTCACCCTTCGATGGAAGCCCGAGGGAGTAGTTCCCACCGCTGCCGGTAATAACCGTCTTCTGGAAACCACTCCCGGCAACGGTTACCGCGACACCCTCGATACCATAACCCTCCGGGCCGGCGATCATGCCGCTAACCGTCGAAGCGTTCGCGGAAGACGAGAGGGGATTTACCCGTTCATCGGAAGAACAGCCGGCAACACCCAGGGCAAATACGCCGGCCGTGCCTTTCGATAGAAATGTACGGCGTTTCATATGCTCCTCATCATCTACAGGTTTTCCCCTGTGCTTTATTAGTGAGACTGTAATGTCGTTTTACAAATATCTTGTGGTGCCACAATGGTTAAAAAGGTTCACCTCACCGATCTTTCCCGTTGATTCTCACGTGAGAGACAGGTTATACCAATGTTGTTCCCTGGTGGGCTGAAGGCTTCGGCGCCCAGTCATCGAGAAACCGGTAGTGATCGGGAAGCACCGCATGCGCGGTCTTTTCCGCAACCGCTTTTACATCTTCGAGCAGCGCCACATCGTCATCGGACATCTCGGGTTCATGATACGCCCGGATATTCTCGGTGAATTCAGTGAATGCATTCATGCCGGTAAAGGTTGAGTCCGGTTCCAGCCCGGAATTAATGACATACCGGAGGGCAGCCTGGTTGAAGCTGAGATCAGGATTGATGGAAGCCGCCGCTTCCTTGAGCGTTCCCACAAAGTAATCGCCTGCAAACGGTTTGATGGAGATGACACCGATACCGCGGTCGCGCAGTTCCTGCGGGAAGGTCGGCCACTCGGGATACAGATCGTAAGGCCAGCCGATATTATGATAGAAATTATACGGGAAGATGACATAATCGAGATCGTCCGGGTATTCTTGAAGAGTCATCTCGAGATCGCTCATCTGGTGAACGGGAATACCGACCGCCCCGATCTTACCGAGGTCGCGAAGCCTGAACAATTCCTCCCACATCCACCATTCCAGGTTGAAATCGGAATGATCCGGCGCCCAGAGATGCATGCGGACCATGTCGATGCAATCCTTGCCGAACAACTGGCGGGCGCGATCGATTTCCTCCTCCGGAGAGAGACCGGCCGCCGGGCAGAGCGAGATGGAGATAACCGAATCCTGGATGACCGGGGCAAGGTATCTGCCCATGGGTTCGTACTGGTTATGACTACTTTCAACATCGTAGACATCGAAGGTATTCACGCCGTAATCAAACGCTGTCCGGATGATTTTTTCCCGGACCGAGCCGCGGTGGGCGCTGTTGACATGCGAGCCGAAGCCGAACTTCGATACCATGATTCCGGTCGTGCCAAGCTCCGTGGTCAGTATTGAACCGTGCGTAGCCTCAACGATCGCCAGGATATTGACCACAAACATCTGTGTTCCGGTCACCGTGACTTTCTGGCTCTTCGGATCAAACCGATACCCTTCCTTGCGGGGACTCAGCGTATAGTCGCCGTCGCCGGTAACTGCCACCGAGTACCGACCATCGGCATCGGTCCTCGCCGTTGCAGCAAAACCGCTCCGATAAATCTTCAGGGAAACGTCGCCGATCCCGTTTCCTTCCGCATCGGCGATCATGCCGCTAATCATACCTCCATTGGGTGAGGAGGACAGTGGATTTTGTTTGTTGTCATTGGAGCACCCGACAGCACCCAGAGCAAAGACGCCAGAAGCTCCCTTTGTAAGAAACACACGTCGCTTCATATCTTTTCCTTATTTCATGGTACGGTACATTTTCATGATTATTATGCCTCGCTTATGCTATACCCCGCATCCGGCTGCGGCGCCCATTGATCGAGGAAACGGTAGTGAGGAGGCAACACTGCATGCGCCGTCTTCTGGGCAACTTCCCGGACGCCATCGAGCAGCGCAGTCTCATCATCGGACATATCGGGACGTAAGTATGCACCCACATTTTCGATCAGTTCTTCAAAACCGTTCATCCCGGTCAGCGTCACATCGGGTTCCATTTCCCCGTTGATTACATACCTGAGCGCTGCCTGGTTGAAGCTCAGGTCGGGATTGATCGAGATCGCCGCCTCTTTGAGCGTATTCACGAAGTAGTCACCGGCGAAGGGCTTCATTATCACCACACCGATACCGCTATCCCTGAGAAGCTGCGGGAAGGTCGACCACTCGGGATGGAGTTCGGGAGGCCAGCCGATGTTGTGGTAGAAATTATACGGGAAAATCACGTAGTCGAGATCATCAGGGTATTCTTCCAGAATCACCTCGAGATCGCTCATCTGGTGAATTGGTGTACCAACCGCGCCGATCTTTCCCTGGTCCCTGAGATTGAAAAGGGTTTCCCAGTAGGACCAATTGCTATCCTTCGTCCAGGAGCGCGCGCGTACCATCTCGACGCGATCCTTCCCGATAAGCCCGAGCACCCGGTCGATTTCTTCCTCGACCGACAGTCCCGAGTCGGGATCCATGGCGATCGAGAAATTGACGTCGAATTTCACCGGTGCGAGATATTTCCCTGTCGGCCCGTATTGACGGGTGTTACTCTCGACATCGTACATATCAAACGTGTTGACACCGTAATCAAACGCAGTCCGGATGATTTTCTCACGCACTTCGCCGCGGTTGCTTGAATTTACATGAGAGCCGAAACCGAAATTGGAGACCATAATCCCGGTTGTACCGAGTTCGGTTACCGGTATCGAACCACTGGTATTTTCTATAATCGCCATGATGTTGACCACAACCGATTTTGAGCCGTTCACCGCGATTTTCTGACTGGTGGGATTGAAGTGATAGCCGCCCTTCCTCGGTAAAATCGTGTACTCGCCCCGGGAAGAAACGTCGAAAGAATATCGTCCGCTTTCGTTGGTCAAGACGGTTGCCTTAAAGTCTGCGCCGGTCAGGGTAACCGATACATTCTGTATACCGCTTCCTCCGGCATCGGTCACTATTCCGTTGACAGCCGGGGCATTCGATGATTTCAGGGGATTTGTGGGATCATTTGAAGAACAACCGACTGCGCCAATGGCAACAATCCCCGCTGTCCCCGTGGTAAGAAAATTTCTTCGCTTCATACAGGCGACCTCTTTTCATAGCATGCAAGGTTATTTATTGAAATATTTTCTACTTTCCTGGTAATTATTTTTGTCTTCATAAACATGAAATATTTTAACGTTCGTGCAGTATCGAAAATCCACCATTCGATCAAACCGACCCGGCACTACCGGCACTTTCCCGCCATCCAGCGCTGGCGGGTACAGGTCGGATCGCTCCACTTGTGACCGATACGGTCGGCAATACCCTGGATGTGGTCGTGGGCCGGTTTCCAGAGTTCCTTATCGTTAATGTGCTCGAGAGAAAAGGTTTTCCAGGGTTCGAGCTGGCTGGATGCCCTGATGAGCGCCTCATGATCGAGAAGACCGGTGCCCATCCTCGCCTCGTCTATGTTGGAAATGTTGATGACGTTCGCGATGTTCACATCCTTGACATGAATGGATCCGATACAGTCGCCAACATAGTCGATCGCCCGCTTGATAAAGAGACCCGACTCGTAAATCCGCTGGGATGTCATGTGGTTGACCGGATCGAAACAAATCCGCAGGTAGGGTGAACCCACGCGTTCGACAAACTCTTTCATGCGCTCGAAAGAGTTGACAATGGTCCATTGGGTGGTTTCCGGGCAGAGCAGAACATCGGCGTCCTCGGCGTAGGGAACGAGGTCCCGCGTATGCTTGATCAAAATATCGAGCGCCTTCTGCGTGATATTCTCCGGATAGGGCGCGTAGGAACTCTTCGGGTGCATACTCCCGACAGAATAGCCGAGGTGCGGACAGCCGAGCTTTCCCGATATCCTGAGCGCATTCTTGACTGCGTCCTGGTGCTCACGGTGCTGTACCGGGTCGGGACGAAACGCCGCATGGCCGATCCAGAACGGTCCCATCACGAGACCGGCTTCGGCGACCACATCCCGTGCATATTTAATATCATCGTCGGTCGCGTCGAGGGGACCCGCGATTCCGGCAACCCGGTACCCCATATCATATATGAATTTCGCCTCTTCACGGTTCATTTCACCCAGAGGATACCGAAGACCATCATCCCAGCTGAGTCGCATGTATTCCCCCTTTTAGATAATCAATATTCGTACTCAATGGAACAACTAAATCTCATACCATCACAAATATCCCGGAAGCAGACGAGTCCGATCGGGAACTCATTCCCCGGACCTTTCAAATGTCATCAGCCTGATGTTTCTCCGTTCCCGGACCGGGCAGGTGTTTTGACTGCCCAGTTGTCGAGCCACTTATAGTGATCGGGCAGCCACGCGGTCGTTTCCGTCCTGGCAGTTTCTTTGACCAGCTTCAGCAACTTCCGCTCTTCCCGCGACATCTCCGGCCGGTAAAACGCCGCCACATTCTCATACACATCGTTCAGATTGTACATCCCGGCAAGGGTCGTATCCGCCTTGACACCAGAGTTGATTACATACCTGAGCGCCGCCTGGGCAAAATTAAGCTCTGTATCCTCCTTGAGCGAATCGGCAACCTTTTTAAGGGGAGTCACCAGGTAGTCGCCGGCGAAGGGTTTCATGGTAATCACGCTCACCTGCCTTTTTCTGAGCAGTTCGGGAAGCTTGTCGTACTTTTCCGGTATATGGCCCTCCCAGGCGATATTATGGTAGAAGTTATACGGGAAAATCACGAAATCGATTGGATACGCCTCCAGCACCGGATTGAGATCTTCCCACGAATGAATCGGAAGACCAACCGCGCGTACGTAGCCTTTCTCCTTGAACGTAAAACACTTTTCCCAGTCACCCCACCGTTCGCCGTGCTGGGGATGATCCGGCGACCAGGCGTGAATACGTACCATGTCGATATAATCGCGTCCGAAGAGACGAACGTTGTGCTCGATCTGCTGTTCGAGCGTACGGCCCCCGAATGCATTCATGACGATGGAGAGCACTACCTCGTGCTTGATCGGCGCGATATACCGGCCCATGGGCTCGTACTGGTGAAAAAACTGGTAATTGTAAATATCGAACAGGTTGATGCCGAGATCGTGCGCCTCCCGTATCATGCGCTCGCGTTCTCTCGGATACCGCACTCCCTCCTCGCTCATGTGCGCACCGAAACCGAATTTTGAAACCTTGATGCCGGCGCTGGCAATCTCGCCCATGGGCATTACCCCGCGAGGCTTGGGCACACTGACCTTGTGTGTTAACAGTGTCTGTTTTTTCTCGATCCTTACCGGTGACGGTTTTGCTGCACAGCCTCCGAGGCCAGTTCCCAGCGCACCGACTGTTCCTGTTCGTATGAAATCTCGCCGCTTCAATCGTTTACTCCTCGCTCGTGTCAGGGTGCATTACGAACGCACCCATCGGGACACATGATGATGAGAATGGTTCCCAATCTCCCCGCGCAGGGAACTACCCTCCACCACCAGGTGCCATCCTTCTTCATAGTGTCATGCTTGTTCCAGGTCGCCCTCCGGAAAATCCGGCGCCCACTCGTCAAGAAACTTGTAGTGCTCCGGAAGCCATGCCTGGGACTTGTACCGTGCAACACCTACCACCTTTTTCAAAAGCTTGCGCTCGTCATCGGACATGGCAGGGTTGAAATACGCGTCCACATTCTCATAGACATGGGAGGGATAGAACATGCCGGTATAGGTGCAATCCGCTTCGATCCCGGAATTGATCACATACCGCAGCGCCGCCTGGACAAAATTGATATCCTTGTCAAACGTTGCCGCAACCTGTTTCAGCGGTGTTACCAGAAAATCTCCCGCAAACGGCTTCATGGAGATTACACCAATGCCTTTTTCCTTTAAGATTCCGGGGATGGTGTCATATCCCTCGTCCGGAAAATGGCCATCCCAGGCGATGTTGTGATAAAAGTTATAGGGAAAGATCACGTAATCAAAGGGATAACCCGAGTCGAACATGGTTCTGAGGTCTTTCAGGTGGTGGATTGCGATGCCGCAGGCACGAATTTTGCCCTGTTCCTTTAAGCGGAGTATCGTTTCCCACTTGCCCCAGTCCTCTGCCAGCGCCCAGGGATGGCTGCGCACGAGGTCGATGTGATCCCGGCCGAACAGGCGGAGATCGTGTTCCAGTTCCTCTTCAACCGTGCGGTCCTTATCGGTCGTCATGGTGATCGAGATGAGGACGTCGTTGATTATCGGCGCAAGATGTTTGCCGGTCGGCGCATACTGGTAAATCTTCCCCTCGGCGTCATAGACATCAAAGACATTGATCCCCAGCTCATAGGCATCGTGCATCATCCGCTCGCGCTCACGCTCGTAGGGCAGTATGGCGCGGGACATGTGAGAACCGAATCCCATGCGGGAAATCTTGATCCCTGTCTTGCCGAGCACGCTCATCGGCATGGATCCGCCCTTCGGCTTTGGATAGTTGTCACCAAAGGAGAACGGCACTCCGGTTGGGGATACCTTGATGCTCCGCGGACCGACCACAGAACATCCGCTGATCCCGGCGCCGAGTGCACCCAGTGCACCCGTACAAACAAAATTTCGACGTTTCATTACTGAGACCTCTCACGTTTATGTCTGCGATTATTTGCTCTCATGTGAAACGAATTTTCACACGGTCACTATTTCTCCGCTGCTCTCGATACCGTCGATGCCGCCGGGAACCCATTCGGTAAA
>CAYWBT010000112.1:5435-10262 GCA_964456585.1 uncultured bacterium | reverse complement strand
CAGATGTGATACAACAGGAGTTGGATGAGGATGTAAGGGACTTCGTAAGCAAGCTAGTCGGTGCGGTCAAAGATAAATAATTGCCAACATTTTACTCCAACCATGAGGCCTGGATAGCTTTCGTTTATTATTCACCTGCCTATGGACATCAATGTTGTACTGATTACTGTAAACTTATTTCAAGACAAGACTATTTCTCGATTTCCGCCCACTTGGCATTACCCAAACCGCCTTCTCATACTCCTCCTATGATGTAGCAAAGCAAACTGATACCGGTACTTGGGCAGTTTCTGGGCCATTCTCAATAGTTGTCCAAACTGCTTCTCAACCCTCTGGATCATCGGTCTGCATTCAGAATACTCCACCGGCCTCGTCGTAACATCAAAGTTCTCCGTGGTGAATACATACAGGAACTTGTCCTGTTTGGATAATCTGTATAACCAAAAAAATTCTCAGTCCAGATGCATCCCCGGCTGAGCTTCGCGTAGAGTCCATCCCTGTCCAGTAACTCCTGGTGCGTTCCGCTCTCGCAGATGCGGCTCTTCGCGAGCACATGGATATAGTCAACGTGCCGTATGGGCGATGCTCGATGAATCAAGGGCGTTTTATAGGAGCAGAAAATGACACGCCGCATTGTATGCGGATCAATCTAACTATTGTTGGAAATCACGTTCTGCCTTCACATTTTACGAGGCCCTGCAAGGCCCTGAAACGCCGACAGGCCGAGTGCTACAGAGCCTTACAGTGTGTTATCAGTAAGTGATTTGTTCTTCTTTTCTCGCTTTGCCTGTTTCTTCTCTTTTGCTGTTTTCTGGGGCGGTGTCTTTTTGTTTTTTCTAGAATCTTGTGATTTTGACATAGTATTAACCTCCTACATAACAACGATGATTTGCACTAAGAGCATTAAATAACTATTTTTTTCTAAGAATGCAATAGCCTTTTACACGCGAGATGCATCCTCAGTCCAGATGCATCCGGCTGAGCTTGGCGTAGAGTCCATCATTGTCCATCAGCTTCTGGTGAGTTCCGCTCTCGTAAATACGACCCTTCGCGAGCACATGGATGCAGTCGACGTGCCGTACTGTCGAGAGGCGGTGGGCGATGATAATCGAGGTGCGCCCCTCCATGAGTATTGGGATCGCCTTTTGTATGAGGCTGTCGGTGAAGGTGTCGACACTCGATGTTGCCTCGTCCAGCACGAGTATCCTCCGGTCGGCGGAGAGTGCTCGCGCGAAACTGACGAGCTGCCGCTGCCCCTGGGAAAGCCTGATGCCGCGTTCGAGGACAACGGTATCGTAACCGTTTTCGAGACGGTCGATGAAGTCATCGCTTCCGATACGCCGCATGATCTCCCTGATGCGCGACTCCTCGATTTCGTTATCCCCAAGCGTGATGTTCTCCTGCACAGTGCGGTTGAACAGGAATGGTTCCTGTCCGACATGGGAGATTAATCCCCGGAGGTGCGCGAGCGGAATATCGCGGATGTCGCGCCCGCCGATGAGTATTCTCCCACGGTTGACATCGTAAAAACGCAGGAGCAGGTTGATGATGCTCGTCTTACCCGCGCCGGTCGGCCCGACAAACGCCACACTCTCGCCGTTTTCCACCCGGAACGACAAATCCTTCAGTATCCAGTCTTCCCCCTCGTAGGCAAACCAGACGTTTTCGAAAACGATATCGTTCCTCGTTGGAATACTCACCGACGAGGGCGAATCCTTGACCGAAGGTTCCGTGTCGAGCAGGGTGAATATCCGTTCGCTCGAGACCATGGCAGCGAGCATGACATTGAAGTTTTCCGCCATTTCTCGTATTGGCCAGAAAAACATGTCGACCAGACGGATGAACGCTACCATGACACCAAGCTGAAGTGTCCCGATATGTGTCCGCTGCCCACCGTACGAGAGCACGAACGCAATGCAGATCACTCCGAGAAACTCCATGACGGGGAAAAAGAGACCATAATAGAGAATATTATGAATCCGCTGCCCCATCAGGTCGTCGGAATACCGCGAAAACTTCCTGAAACTCCATGACGACCTCAACATCTGCTTGATAATACGCATGCCGAGTATATTTTCCTGGAGAAAGGCATTGAGCCGGGCTGTGCTCTTCCGAATGTCACGGTAGATCACCCGTATTTTCGTGGAAAAGATATACGCCGTCAGGTAGAGGAACGGGGAAATGGTCAGGGTCAGGAGCGCCAGCCTCCAGTCAAGAAAGAACATCATAATGATAATGCCAACGATTATACCGGAATTATTAATGAGACGTACCGCTCCCGAGGTATAAAGCTCATTCAGGGTGGCAACGTCGTCAGTTGTCCTGGTCATGAGCCTTCCCACCTTGTTGCGGTCGAAAAAACGCATTTCCATGGAGAGAATATGACCGAATATCTTCATCCGGAGATCGTGCATGACCTTCTGACCGATGACACCGGTTATCATATTCAGAAAATACGCGACCAGAACGCGCCCGAGATAGAACATGATGAATAATATCATGAACTTCCCGAGACCTTCCACATTTTTCGACTCGATATAATTGTCGATTGCCACCTTTATAAGATACGGCCTTGCAATAAGTAAGGCAGAACTCATAATGCTTAGTATCAAGGCAACAAGCACCATCTTACGGTAGGGGCGCAGGTACGCCATGAGACGTGAGAGTATCTCACGTGACGAATAATCCTTCGCTTCATCGGCCATCATACGGTCTTTGTACTTCATGTTGCCCACAGTCGGTAGTATCCTCATAGGTGGTGGTACAGCTGTCGTGTTCGTTCCCCCGGATGAAAAGGGTAACGTCTCATCACACGGATTATGTTCTTGAATCAACGGGCGTCGAGAGATTCAATAGATTCCTGTTCCCGAAAGAGCCCGGCATACTCGCCATCGAGCTTCATGAGTGTCTCGTGTCTACCCCGCTCGATGATGTGGCCGTCTTTCATATAGAGTATTTCGTCCGCATCCTTTATGGCACCGAGTCGCTGGGTGACAATAAGTGTCGTTTTGTCTGCCGTTATTGCACGGAGATTCTGGAGTATCTGTTTTTCCGTGAAGGTATCGACATTCGAAAGGCTGTCATCGAAAAAGACAATCGGTGCAACGGAAATAAGCGCTCGTGCGATCGCAATACGCTGGCGCTGTCCCCCGGAGACGGTTATTCCCCGTTCACCGAGAACGGTCTCGAATCCGTGGGGGAACTGCTCTATCTCGTCAGCTATGAACGCCTGGTCGGCCGCGTTATTGATCGCCGCTCTATCCGAATCCTCCCTGCCGAATGATATATTTTCTGCAATAGTTTCGCTGAAGAGAAACGTTTCTTGCGGCACATATGCGAGCGAAGCGCGCAACCGGGAAAGTGGTATTTCGGTAATGTCAATACCATCGTAAGAGACAGAACCGGGTTGAACCGGATAGAAACCGGCGAGAATTTCGAGGAGTGTGCTTTTCCCCGATCCTGTCCTCCCGACAAGTGCAGTCGTGGTTCCCGGTTTGATGGAAAACGAAATTCCCGATAACACCCGATCATCTTCGTTGTACGAAAAACTCAGGTTCCGGATGGTTATTTCGCCTTTCAGCGTCTGGTAAACATCGTCGGCAGCCTGCGGTTCGATCGACTCGTTGAATATTTCCCCGATCCGATTCATTGAGGCGCTTCCCCGCTGGAATACCGCGATGACCCAGCCGAGTGCGATGGACGGCCACACCAGCATATCAATGTACATGATCATGGCAACAACGGTGCCGATTGTGGTTTTTCCCGCCACAATTTTTCTCCCTCCCACCCACAAAAGAATAATGACACCGGCGCTCACAAACATATCCATGAGCGGGAACATAAGCGACTGAAGCTGGATAATCTTTTGGTTGTTTTCCAGATAGCTGCGGCTCAATTTTCTCAGCGTAGTAAGTTCGTTTTCTTCACGCACGAACGCCTTGATAACCTGTATGGCATTCAAGTCTTCCTGGGTATGTGCGGAAATATCGGAGTATGACTCCTGTACCTTCACAAAGCTTCGGTGAATTCTTCGTCCGACTGAATAGATCAGAATCACGACGAATGGAAACGGAAGAATGGCATAGAAGGTGAGCGCAACATCCTGTGACAGCATGAAAATCAGCGCCATCGGCACGAGAACGGCCACATTCATGGTATACATGATACCCGGCCCGAGCATGATGCGCACCGCGTTGAGATCATTAGTAATCCGGGCGATAATATCGCCGGTGCGCGTCCTGTTGTAGTAGGTAATCGGCAGTTTCAGCAGGTGATCAAAGACTTTACGACGAATATCGTTCTCGACTCTCCAGGAAGTCCCGATAATGATATAGCGCATAAAAAAGCGCGTAATACCCTTCACAAACTCGATGATGAGTATTATTATGCAGATATGATAAAGTTGTGATAGTGCGAAATCCCGGTGCAACAGATCGATCGCCCGCCCTACGAACGAGGGGAGAAACACGTGGAGCATGTTGGTAATGAGAAGAAAAACTGAACCTAAGGCAAGACTTCTCCAGCGATTTTTAAGAAACGATTGCAGTGTGGTTTCGTTATGCATAAAAAGAAGATTCCTTATTGCTCAATGAGGAGAAGTTTATTTGCCGGGGGATACCGCTCATGCAGGTACAAATACTTCGCAGGTTATGGTGCCTTTACTGCCTTTCATCTGATGACCGTGATCTCAACCTCCTGCACGCCTGTTTCAATCATGTGCAGTTCCTTCGCCGCACCATACGACAAATCTATAATGCGCCCCGCAATGAACGGACCGCGATCGTTTACCCGTACAATGACCGTGCGCCCATTCGCCAGGTTCTTCAC
>CAYWBT010000112.1:0-5425 GCA_964456585.1 uncultured bacterium | reverse complement strand
ATCGAGCCAGGTATTGAACGGGAGTGTCCGATGAGCGGCGGTTAGTCCATACATATCGAATGTTTCGCCATTCGACGTTTTTTTACCGTGAAAATCCTTGGCATAGTATGATGCCACTCCGCGAAACTTTTTACCGACCGGTATTTTCTCACCTTTCCCGGGAACCGCTGTTTGAGAGCCTTGCTCGGTTTTTTTTGGGGTTGTTCCCACCCGTTTCACCCGTGTATAGCGTGGTGACGGCGTGCAATTCGTCAGAAGCACCATGATGAGAAATAGCGGTAGAATCCGGCTCAGCATAACTCATTCTCCCTCGATCGTAATGCTCCCGATAAGTTCCGTAAGTTTCATCATGCCATGCGCGACCATGTACTCTCGTATACCCTTAATAATCTCCAGGGGCAGGCATGGTTTGACAAACATGCCGCAGCCTGTCTGGACGAGTGAAGCCCCGGCAATAATGAATTCGAGCGCGTCACGAGTTCCGAATATGCCACCGATACCGATGACGGGAATATCGATCGTGCGGGCTACCTGATACACCATCCGCACTGCGATGGGCCTGATTGCCGGACCGGAGAGTCCCCCGGTGATATTGGCCAGCATGGGACGGCGACATTCGACATCGATAACCATACCGGTTACTGTATTGATAAGAGAAACAGCATCCGCGCCTGCTTCTTCGACAGCGCGTGCGATTGCAGTTATGTCGGTTACATTGGGGGAGAGCTTGATCACAATGGGTTTTTCAGTCGATGCCCGCACGGCGGTGGTGAGTGATGCGGCGGTTTCTGGATCGGTACCGAAGGCGATGCCGCCTTCCTGTACATTGGGGCACGATATGTTTATCTCGAATGCCTGCACGGCTTCACAGGTATCGAGTTCAGAGCAGACCCTGACATAATCATCGATCGTGCGGCCGGCGACATTGACCATGACCACGGTATCCAAATCATTGAAAGAGGGAGCGATGCTGGCGATGAAATGCTCCAGTCCGTTATTCTGAAGTCCGATGGCATTCAGCATGCCGGAGGGCGTTTCGATAATACGCGGCGATGGATTACCCACCCTCGGTTCAGGGGTAACCGATTTGGTTACAAATCCACCGAGAAGCGAGACATCGTAAAAATCACTATATACTTCGCCGTACCCGAACGTACCCGAAGCTGCCAAAACCGGATTCTTGAATTTCAGACCGAAGACCGTATGCTCGAGGGAAACATCGTTCACCAGTACACCTCCCCGGCGGAGAAGACAGGACCGTCAACACAGGTGCGTACCATGTCGCCCATCCGTAGCTCGACTGCACAACCGTAGCACGCACCGATACCGCAGGCCATGCGTTCTTCGAGCGATACCTGGCACGGTAGTTTCCGTAGACTCGCCTGAGCCGCCACCAGCCGCATCATGGGATCTGGCCCACAGGCATAAATAGCCGCAGGACAGAGCATTTCACATTTCTCTTCCAGTAGTTTGCTCACATACCCATGATACCCGGACGAGCCGTCATCAGTCGCGGTCATGAAATCCACACCGTTCGGCAACATCCCTTCTGCGATTGCGAGATCACGGGCAGTACGCCCCCCCAGCATGAACGTGATCTTGCGGCTGGTCGAGCGCCTGAGTTCCTGTGCGAGGAATATCAGGGGAGCGGCGCCAACGCCACCGGCAACGAGAATACAGTGACCATCACCTCCGAGATGGAGGTCGAATCCATTGCCCAACGGCCCGATAACGTTGAGTGTCCGCGAACGTCTGGTAACCGCCAGCATTTCAGTGCCCTGTCCCACGACATCGACCATGAGCGTTATCATTCCCGGTTTCCCGTCAACGCTGCACACCGAAAACGTCCGCCGAAGAAACGGATCGGTACCGCATCCAACGCGTACTTGCACAAACTGACCGGGAACGACCTCACGGGAAATCGATTCGCAGGAGAGGTCGATCAGGTAGGTGTTCGTACCACGAAACTCAGTGCGAATAATACCTGCTTCGTATTCGTGCATTTCGCTCCCTTAGTTTCCTGAAACCCGTGTAGGCGACACCGGAAGACTCGACTGAACCTGCGTCGGGAGTTATTTCGGCTGCCGCTTCGGTACGGCTCTCCCCGGATTCGATAGCGTCGATGACACTCTCGTAATAAGCGATGCTCTTCCCTATCTCTTCTAGTATTTTCTCTTCTTCCGCGAAAAACTTCATCTTTTCCTGGGCAAGCTTCACGAATTCTTCGCTGTTTGCATTCGGCGTTTCGTCGGCCAGGGCCTGGTAGAGATCGGCGGCACTCTCCCAATCGCCAACATCATGTTCGCTGTAATATGCAAGTAAAAAACGTGCGCGGTAGGCACTTTTTGTTCCGGGAAACGTATCGATCACCTGGCTGAAGAGTTCGAGGTACATTTCTGAATCGTCACCACTCATCCGTGATAGTTCAGCTTCGAGGAGAGCCCGCACATCCGGAGGTTTTTCGATGAGACCCAGGGTTACTTTGAGGTCCTGGGTAAAATCACTTTCCGGATACTTCTCGATAATCTCCAGTTTAAGACTCTTTTCCGTCTCTTCAGAGTAGCTTCCGCCCGCACGCAATTCATGCAGTCCCAGGAAGTATTCGCTCTTGATTGCGAAGGAAGAACCCGGTAATTCTTCCATTATCAGCCGGTATTGAGTTAGCGCCGAATCGGGATGATCGAACGAATAGGTATAAGTCTCGGCAAGTGAAAACCTGAGCCGTGCGAGTGTTTCAGGATCATCCTGATTCCGATTTATCCGCTCGAGCTTTACTTTCAGCGAATCGATCTGGTTGGACTTCAGCTCTGCTTCGACAAACCACGAGGAGGTTGTCTTTGCCTTGCCCTGTTTTACATTTTTGAAGCCATCCTGTGCCTCGTCAACTTTCGAAAGATCTTTCAAAAGGAGAATCCCAATGCTGTACCAGGCTTCTTTCGCCGAGAGGGAATCCGGGAAATCTCCCGCGAGCTTGGTGAAGGTGTCAATCGCGTTTTCATCATCCCCCTGCATTTCATAGATCTTACCAATCTGGAACCTGATTCTCGGTGCGTATTCCTTGAACTCGCCTTTGTTCTGCATGGCAGTGAGGTACGTCATCGCGTCATTGAAATTGCCGATTTTCGCTATGGTCAGGGCAAGTAACGAGTTTATCTTGAAACGTAATTCGGACTCGACCTTCTGTTTTGTGATAGCACGCAGGCTGTTTGCGCATTCCTCGTACCGTTCGAGATGATACAGCGCTTCGCCCTTGTAATACACCGCCCTGGCGCGTTCCTCATCGTTCGGGTCCAGATCGATGACACGCTCTGCGGCAACGAGAAGTTCATCCCATTCCTCGTTTCGATAGTTGATCTCAGCGATCGCCACTCCGGCAAGCCCGCTCACATCCCGGTTATCTGAATTCATCAGCTCTGCGAAGATAATCTTGGCATTATCTTCCTGTTCCGACTCAGCCAGGCATTTCGCCATGTAATACTGCGCCTTGGGCGCAAAATAACTCTCAGGAAAGCCGTTCAGAAGCTCTTCGAATTTGATCCGTGCTTCAAAATACTGTTCCTGGTAGTAATTCGACACACCGATAATGTACAGGCTGTCATCGACGTACTTGGAATCGCGGTATCGTTCGAGGAGATCGTACGACCAGTTGATGGCTTCTGTGTAGAATTTCTTCGTTTCGGAAGAAACAACGCCTTTGTCCCGGTTACGAATACGTTCAGCATCGTTGAAGTTCTTTTTGGCGAGATAGAAGGTATTGAAATACGCGCAGCCGCTCAGCAGACTGAGAATGAGAAATACTGTAGCAAGGATTCGCAACATAACATGCCTCTCAGGAACAACACCTGGTTATTGTACGTACCACGGTCGTTCAGGTTCCGTAATCCCCCTCCCGCAGGGTATCCCTTTGACTCCATCCAGCAAGGATTTCTCCCTGATAATTCCCTCGGGCAGGTACAACCACCACCACTACGAATGATACGACTGAAGGCTCCTGACCGTGATCCCCTTGGCTATCTGTGATACGATACCCTCGCTCGCCGCAATGGCGCCAGCGATCGTCGTGGTGTACGGTACATTGTGAATTATAGCCGCCCGCCTGATCTCGTAATCATCCACGTGTGATTCCTTCCCCACCGGTGTATTGATCATGAGGCTGATGGAGCCATCTTTCAGAAGATCAAGCACATGCGGCCGCCCCTCATTTATTTTCATTACCAGTTCGGCTTGGATACCGTGATCTGCCAGATGAGATTTCGTTCCCGAGGTGGCGACAAGCGAGAATCCTGCACCCTTCAGTTTCTCTGCGATGGGGATAATCGCGCCCTTGTCACGGTCGTCCACGCTGATAAATATCCGACCCGATTGGGGCAATCCTGCATTGACCGACAGCTGGGCTTTTGCAAATGCAATGCCGAAATCCTCGTCAATCCCCATAACCTCGCCGGTCGATTTCATTTCGGGCCCCAGGAGCGAATCGGTTCCCGGAAACTTTATGAACGGCAGAACGGCCTCCTTGATACAGTAATAGTCGAGGGAGATTTCATGGGTGAATCCAATCTCCTTGAGCGTCTTGCCGGTCATAATCCGTGCGGCGATTTTTGCGAGCGGATACCCGATAGCCTTCGATACGAACGGCACCGTTCTTGAAGCCCGCGGATTCACTTCCAGAACGTAAATTTCATCATTCTTGACCGCGTACTGTATGTTCATCAGCCCAATGACATTCAGTGCCCGTGCGAGAGCGTGCGTGTGGGTTCTCAAACGCTCGATGATATTCTCGCCCAGAGAGTACGGCGGAAGAACACAGGCAGAATCGCCGGAATGAACACCGGCATTCTCGATGTGCTGCATGATACCGCCGATCACCACGTCGGTACCATCGGCAACAGCATCCACATCGACCTCAATCGCCTCATCGAGGAAGCGGTCAACGAGTACCGGACGTTCATCGGAAACGAATATCGCCTCTTTCATGTACGCTTCAAGCTCATGCTGGTTATAGCAAATCATCATGGCCCGTCCACCGAGAACGTACGAGGGGCGTACAAGCACCGGGTATCCGATGCGCTCCGCAATCTCTCGCGCCCCTTCGAGATCGGTTGCTGTTCCGTTCGCTGGCTGTTGTATATTGAGGCTGTCAACGAGTGCACCGAAGCGTTTCCTGTCCTCGGCAAGGTCGATTGAATCCGGCGATGTTCCGATGATGGGAATTCCGTTTGCCTCGAGTGCCCGTGCAAGCTTGAGCGGGGTCTGCCCGCCAAACTGGACAATGACCCCGTCCGGTTGCTCCTTATCGCAGATTGCAAGAACGTCCTCGAGTGTCAGAGGCTCAAAATACAGCTTGTCAGAGGTGTCATAATCAGTCGAAACCGTCTCGGGATTGGAGTTCACCATGATCGTTTCGTAGCCCGCCTCTCTGAGGGCC
>CAYWBT010000111.1:0-10346 GCA_964456585.1 uncultured bacterium | reverse complement strand
AGGAGGAATTCACATGCGTTTCCGTTTTGTCATAATCTTGAGTGTTGTCGCCTGCATGTTTCTCACTCCCGGCAAAGGAATTTCTCGTGAGTCGGTCGAAACCTGTAAAGATGAAGCGGTCATCTGGATAGATGCGCATCAGGAGCGGTTTATCGAGGCGGCGCGCGCGATCTATGACTATGCGGAGACATCGCTGAGAGAACACCGGTCCGCCGAATACCTCGCCGCGATGCTCGAGCAGGATGGATTTACCGTGGAGCGCGGTGTTGCGGGAATGCCGACTGCGTTCGTTGCCACGTTCGGCACGGGAAAGCCGGTGATAGGTATTCTCGCCGAATATGATGCCCTTCCCGGCCTTTCCCAGAAACCGGGGAGTACGAGCCATGAGAGTCTCGGGGAAGGTACCCCAGGCCATGGATGCGGGCACAACCTGTTCGGCGCAGGCTCTGTTGCATCCGCCCTGGCGGTGAAAGCTGTCATGACAGCGCACGGACTTTCCGGCACGGTCGTGCTGTTTGGTTGTCCCGCCGAGGAGACGGGTATCGGAAAGGTGTACATGGCGAAGGAGGGTATTTTCGACAGCCTCGATGCCTGTTTTGTCTGGCATCCTTCCGCAGAGAATAAAGTACAGCTCCAGAGCAGCCGTGCACTCAATAATTTCGAGGTCGTATTCCATGGCAGGACCGCCCACGGTGCTGCTGATCCCTGGAACGGCAGGAGTGCGCTGGACGCGGTCGAACTCATGAATATCGGAGTAAACTACCTCCGCGAGCATGTGAAGGATCCGGTTCGCATACATTATGTCATCCCCGGCGGCGGCATGGCCCCCAATATTGTTCCAGATTACGCCAAGGTGTGGTACTTCGTCCGTGATATCGACCGTGCGGGAGTTGCGGAGCTCTACGAGCGGGTCCTGGACTGTGCCAGGGGTGCGGCACTCATGAGCGGTACAACGATGGAGGTGAATCTGATCACCGGGAACTATAACTACCTGCCCAATCATGCGCTTTCTGCGGTGCTGGATAAAAACCTGCGGGAAATCGGAACGCCGACCTTCACTCCCCGGGAACAGGCATTTGCCCGTGAGATGCAGCGGAATCTCGGCGTCGAAGAAGCGGGCATGAACAGTGAGATCGAGCCGTTCGTTGAGCCGACACAGGTTACCGGCGGCTCGACCGATGTGGCGAATGTCAGCTGGATCGTTCCAACCGCCGGCGAGTTAACGGTAGTCACCGCACCTCGGGGCATCCCCTGGCATAGCTGGGCGGTGAGTTCCGCGTCCTGTTCGTCCATCGGTTTCAAGGGAATGAATATTGCAGCGAAAGTTTTGGCGGTGAGCGTCATAGAGACACTCATAGACAGCAGCATTGTCGAACAAGCACGCAGTGAATTCGGTGAGAAGACTGCCGGACACCCCTATGAGAATCCGGTGCCGGATGACCAGCAACCGCCGCTCCCGAAAGAATGACTGCGGGATGCCGTGAGCAGCGCGCCCCGGAAAATCCCCCACCTAGTCAATCCGACCCCGTTGGTACACCACGCAGGGCAATATTGTGAAGCCTTACTGTGTAGTGACTTCACGCTTTCATCGCACCATCAGGATACCTGTCCTATTCGACAAAGAACCGGTAGGTACGCGTCCAGTGATGTGTCTCATTCGGTTCGAGCGATAAGAAGGTGAAAAACTCGGGACAGATCGAGCTTGTATCCGCATAGAAGTTAAAACCGGAAAGGGAAAAATCGCCGGTAATATCTACCCCTGTCCCGGTTTTCGTGTTACGTATTATACCGTGCCCGTCTTCCGGCGATTCGCCGAAGTTTTCCATCACGGTGAAAATACCGCCTTCGAGTGGTTTCAGGATTCTGATCGTGCGGTTTTCCAGGGCAGCGTTCGGGGCCAGATTGTTCCTGCATCTCGCGGGAAAAAAGAGCTCGAGTTCGTAACCGGGACCGATCGGTTCATAGTCCATAGCGAAAAAATTGTGACAGTACTGGTCGGCCACGAGCTTCTGCGTCCCCGTGTTCTTGATCGTGTGGGAGATGACCAGTTCGGGTTTTCCCTCGGTCAGCTCCATGCGTTTGGTGTAGAAGTACCCGAGACCGTACTCATCGTTGAGTTCGTGGGTGAATTCAATCCAGTTTGTCCCCTGAGCGACTGTCCAGAGGCCCGGATCGATGATTGTATAGGTGGTGGCGAAACTGTACAGTTTGCCGTCACCCGGTTTTTTGAGCGTTCCCACGCCGATTTTCAGAAAGGTTTCTCCTGCTTGTGCTTCCTCGAACCGTTGGGGAATGCATCGGGATGTCCCGATGGCGAATTCTTCCACGAAACTGATGCCATGCCCGGGATTTTCGGGATCGTGCGGTATCTGGTGTACTCGCTGACGGAAGAAAGTATGACCCTTGTATGTCAGCTGCGCGACCATGCCCGAATGTTCGTAACGGGAACTTCGGTAGAATCCTTTCAGCATATCGGGCACAAAAACCGCGGTTTCTATCATACCGTTCGAGATGATAACCTTGGGATAGAGGGAGGCAAGGTCCTGCTCTTCGGCCCGTACATTCATAAGGGGGAAGATGCAAAGCAGAGAAAATAGTAGAATATTTTGGTATGTTTTCATTGAGAACTCCTGTGTATGTTTCATTTATGCGAGTATTCGAGATGTACCATAGTTCCTCACTCAAAGTACGAATAATCTCTCAGTTCCGTCAAGCACTTTCACCGGCAGGAACCTGGATGAAACGCGCCGTATAAAAGAGAGACCCTCAAATCCACCAAAACTTTTTACCATGTGATAGTGTCTCTGAAAAAGAAATCGATTTCAGTTCATACCATGCTTGCGTGCCGGTGAAAAGTTTCATATTTTTACCACAGTATTGTGCGCGTCTCGTTATTGATTTACTTGTAGCTTAATATATTGATATTTCTAAATATAGCTTTTTAATATTTGACAACATCCGGAAAAATGGAGTATCTCATGAAGAAGTTTTTTCTTTTGGTGTGCCTCGGCATCTCACTTTTTTGGTTCTTTTCGGGATGCGGTGGTTCATCAGAAAAAGCGCAAGATGCAGCAGACAGCACGATCACCATCGCGGTCATCCCCATGGGAACGACCCACGAGTTTTGGAAGGCAATCCATGCCGGTGCGCAGACCGCAGCTCGTGAAATCGGCGGCATTGACATCATCTGGAAGGGCCCGCTCAAGGAGGACGACCGTGACGAGCAGATTCAGCTTGTCGAGAACTTCATCACCGCCAAGGTGGATGCCATCGTGCTCGCTCCCCTTGATGACCGAGCCCTCATCAGGCCCGTGCTCGAGGCAAAGAACCGGAACATCCCGACCATTCTGGTCGATTCCAAACTCCAGGAAGATGTCTATGCCTCCTTCCTGGCCACGAATAACTACAAGGGCGGCTGTATGGGCGCCGAGTACATCGGGAAGCTCATGGGCGGCAAAGGTACCCTGATCATGGTCCGCGTGTACGAGGGCGCCGCTTCCGCATCACGTCGCGAAGATGGATTTCTCGCCACCATCAATAAAATCTACCCGGATATCGAAATCCTCTCATCAAACCAGTACGGCGGTATCACAACAGAGACGGCATACCGGACGGTCGAGAACCTGCTCAATCGCTTCCCGGATGTCGAGGCTATCTTTACTCCCAACGAATCGACCACCTTTGGCTGTCTGCGAGCACTCCAGGACAGGGGACTCGCCGGAAAGGTTATCTTCGTCGGATTCGATTCCTCGGGAAAGCTCATCGAGGCGATGGAGAGAGAAGAACTACGGGGTCTCATCGTGCAGAATCCCTTTAACATGGGCTATCTTGGTATAAAGACCGCTGTTGCCTGTGTGCGGGGAGAAGCGTTCGAACTAGAGGTGGATACCGGAGTAACCCTAACCACACCGGAAAATATGAACGATCCCGAAATCAGGAAACTCCTGGTTCCCGATCTCTCGATCCTCGACGAATAATCGTCCCTGAGATATGGTACAAAGCCCAATTTCCTGCCTGGCATAGAGAAGGAAAGTCAGGGTGTGATGACCGCTACTTCAAACGTGAGGATTGAGCAATGAAAAGATTGAAGATTTCTGCAAACTGCCTGCTCGTTAGTATGCTGCTGATCTCCACGGCTGTTCGGGCACAGGTGCTTCCATCCGCAGCACCGGAGGATGTGGGTATGTCTTCGGAGCGTCTCGCACGAATACGGCCGGTAATGGAACAGTATGTCAAGCAGGGACGAAACCCCGGAATTGTTACCATGATAGCCCGTCACGGAAAAATAGTCTATACCGATGTGGTGGGCATGATGGACAGGGATTCAAACACGGCCATGCGACCCGATGCGCTCTTCCGCATCGCCTCCATGTCAAAACCGGTGACCGCAGTCGCTATCATGATTTTGTATGAAGAAGGGCGCTTTCTGCTCGATGATCCCGTTTCCAACTATATTCCAGAATTCGCCGATCCCCAGATCATCAGTGAACCGGCCTCCGGGGGATCGCAACCCGTTATCGTTCCAGCCAAACATGAAGTGACGATCCGGAATCTTCTCCAGCATACATCTGGTATTCCCTATGGACACAAGCTTCTCAACGAGCGGTACCGTAAAGCCGGTATCGGGAGCGGCCTTAACCCGACCGAGGGAACAATTGGCGATATGGTGAAGAAGCTTGCCGGCGAGCCGCTTCTCTTCGAGCCGGGGGAACGCTGGGAATACGGCCTTTCAATCGATGTGCTCGGCTACCTCGTGGAGGTGCTCTCCGGGAAGACCCTCGAGGAATTCATGACCGAACGAATCTTCAGACCGCTGGGCATGAATGATACCGGTTTCTGGGTTCCTGAGGAAAAGATGTCCCGGCTGGCATCCTACTACTTCCTGAATACTGACGGGATCCTTGAAAATCGTCCTTCTGCCGGTCAACTCGGGCCGAAGACCCGCTACTTTTCCGGAGGCGCGGGTCTCATATCGTCGGCATCCGATTACCTGCGGTTTGCCCAGATGCTTCTCAACGGCGGTAAACTTGGCGGTGTCCGTATCCTGAGCCGGAAAACGGTTGAACTTATGACAGCGTATTCAGATGAGTCCTTCTTCATCTGGGAAGGAAGAGACGGGGTTCGCGACACTCACGGCGACCGGTACGGTTTCGGACTCGGGATTCGTACCGAACCGCGTTCGATAGACTCTATCGGCTCATTCAGTTGGGGTGGGGCGTATTTTACTCTCTTCTGGGCCGATCCGAAAGAACAATTGGTCGGCGTTTTTATGTGTCAGCTCAATGGCCCTTATATCAGGGAGCAGCATAGAAAATTCAAGGTTCTTGCGAACCAGGCGATCGTCGATTAATCCTCTTTGGTCTACGGAGCGATCTCGGTTGAAAGTGAAACGTCGTATTGAACGGTTCTATGGTATCATACCGCTGCTGTTCCTGCTTGTCGTTGGTTGCGGGGGAACGGGGGGACATTCAGAAAACGGGTCTGATGAACTTTCCATTGCGGTGGTACCCATGGGGACAACCCATGAGTTCTGGAAGTCTATTCATGCAGGAGCATACCGCGCATCCCGTGAACTGGAGGGAGTCGAGATCATCTGGAAAGGACCCCTCAAAGAAGACGACCGCGAAGAACAAATCCAGATAGTCGAGACATTTATCGCCGCCCGGGTGGATGCCATCGTTTTGTCACCGATGGACGACCGCTCGCTCATCAGGCCGGTGCGGGAGGCGCGCGATTTTGGCATACCGACGGTGCTGGTTAATTCCGGTCAGCAGGATGATGCGCATGTTTCTTTCGTGGCGACAGAGAATTACAACGGTGGTGTCATCGCCGCCCAGTATCTGGGCACGCTCCTCGGCGGCCGGGGAAAGCTGATTCTGGTTCGGGTGAGCGAGGCCGAGGCGACTGCAACACAGCGGGAGGAAGGATTCCTTGCCACGATCAGGGAGCGTTTTCCCGGTATCGAGATACTATCGGATAACCAGTACGCCGGGCTTACAACCGAGACCGCCTACCGTACCTGTGAGAATCTCCTGAACCGTTTCCCGGATGTCGAAGCGATGTTCACGCCGAATGAATCCACCACGTTCGGATGCCTGCGTGCCCTCCAGGACAGGGGGCTTGCCGGTCAGGTGGTATTTGTCGGGTTCGATTCGACCAGGAAGCTTATTGATGCGCTCGAAGAACGGGAGATCAACGGGCTCGTGATACAGGACCCGGTGAAGATGGGGTATCTCGGGATCAAGACAGCGGTGGCATACCTCAGGGGCGAACCGTATGAAACCCACTTCGATACCGGAGTGACCATTGCGACCCCGGAAAACATGCATGATCCCGATATTGCACGTCTCCTGTCTCCCGATCTATCCATCCTCGATGAGTGAGTGACCAACCGTTATCCACTCACGAAAGTTCACCACGGTGTGGGATATGATTATAACCTCCCCGGCATTAGCAGAAGAGTTCGCGCGATACTACGATCTTCGGTGGCGGGTACTCGGGCCGGGACATACGTTATTCGGTTGTATCCGCCATGTGAGGGTGGAAAAACGTTTCGACACCGGCATCGGCAAAAAAACGGCACGACGATCAACCGTAAATCGATTTCCAGCTTGACCATCGAAACCCGCTTTCATATCTTTGGAAGAACATAACTGGTATTTTCATGCATATCATGGTGAAAGGTGAACATCTATGACCGACATGAGACTAGCAATTCATCCTATCGATTTACTGGTAATTATAGTTTATATTGTGGGGATTGTCGGCATTGGGGTATGGGCAGGGCTCCGTCGTCGCCACATTACCGAGGGGAAAGGATACTTTCTTGCGGATAGATCACTGACCTGGCCGATCATTGGTCTTGCCCTTTTTTCAACGAACATCTCTACTATCCACCTGGTCAGTCTCGCCCAGGAAGGATATGTGAACGGTCTCGCCTATGGCAACTTCGAATGGATGGCGGGATTTCTCCTCATCTGCCTTGCGCTCTTTTTCGCGCCGTTCTATATTCGCTCGAATGTCGCGACACTCCCGGACTTCCTGGAAAAACGCTACAGCCGCTCCTGCCGTGACCTGTTCGCGATCATATCTATTTTCTCCGCGATATTCATCCATATCGGTTTTTCGCTCTATACCGGCGCAATCGTGCTCCGCGGCCTTTTCGGCATCAATATTAACGTGAGCATCATCGTCGTGGCGGTACTTACCGGTTTCTACACGATCATCGGCGGCCTGCTCGCGGTGGTCTTGACCGAGTCGATTCAGACAATCGTGCTGATAATCGGAGCGGTATGCATCACCGTCATTGCCTTCATGAAGGTCGGTGGTTTGGAAGGTCTCATTGCGAATGTTGAGCCGGTCAAGCTCACGATCCTCCGTTCGGCCGAAGATCCTGCCGGGCTGCCCTGGTATTCCGTGTTTCTTGGCTACCCGGTCATCGGTCTATGGTACTGGTGTGCCGATCAGACGATTGTTCAGCGTGTCCTCGGTGCCAAGGATGAGAACCATGCCCGTGTCGGCCCGCTCTTCGCCGGTTTCATCAAAATACTGCCGGTGTTCATTTTTGTTCTGCCCGGCCTGCTCTGCCTCGCGCTCATCAACCAGGGAACGCTCCCTCGTACGTTGAATGACTCAGCAGACACCTACGCGTTCATGATTATCCACCTGCTCCCGATCGGCATCAAAGGTGTTGTGGCAGCAGCGCTGCTTGCGGCACTCATGAGTACCGTTTCCGGCGCGCTGAATTCGATCGCCACCCTGTTCAGTTTTGATATTTACAAGAGGTGGCGTCCGGAAACGCCGGACAAAAAGCTGGTACTTATCGGGAGAATTGTCACCTTTGTCGCCATGGTCGCCGCTATTCTTTGGTCGCCGTATGTGAGCCATTTCAAGAGTATCTTCCAGGGGCTGAATGCAATTATTTCCTATGTGGCGCCGCCGGTCACCACCTTGTTCGTTCTCGGGGTGTTCTGGAAGAAAGCCTCGAGTCGTGCCGCAATCATCACCTTGTGGAGCGGTTTTATCATGGGTTTCGTCGTATTCATGCTTGACTGGAACAAGGATGTTACCGGCTGGAACGTTCCCTTCATGATGGCTGCATTCTATCTGTTCGTTATTTGTGTGGCGATCATGATCGTCCTGTCGCTCTGGCGTCCCCATAAGCATACCGAAGAGAGCGCGGCACTCGTCTGGAAGAGTCCGCTGGAAGCGCTGCGCGGCAAAGCCTGGCCCGGTATCGGGAACTACAAGTTCCTGTCGGTACTCCTGTTCGTGATTATGGTGACACTCTACGTTATTTTCGCCTAACATGCGTTCAGCACTGAGTTTCGGTACCGCGCCGGAGTAGTGGGCGATGGATATACATGAAAAACAGTAGCAAAGGACACAGTGTGAATCAATCACTACGGGGAGGAATTGGTATGTATGCACGCATTTCAATCATGATCCTTTTAGCCGGTCTTGTCGGGGGATTGTATTATGTCGGCATGGCGAACAGCAATCCGAACCGGACGGTGAAGCGCTACGGCTCGGTGATCGGTCTGAAACCGGAAATGCTCGAGAAGTACAAGCAACTCCATGCGAATGCATGGCCGGGCGTTCTCAAAATGATCAATGAATCCAACATCAGGAACTATTCGATTTACCTGAAGGAAATCGAGCCGGGTAAATACTACCTCTTCTCCTACTTCGAATACATTGGTACCGATTTTGAAGCTGACATGGCAAAGATGGCAAAGGACCCGACAACGCAGAAATGGTGGAAGGAAACCGATCCCTGCCAGATTCCCCTCGATTCGAGGAAGGAAGGGGAATTCTGGGCGAGTATGGAGGAAGTCTTTCATACTGATTAGCAGATGAATAAAGGCTGTTTTTTATTGAGGTTGTCCGTACAATGAAAAAACTGGTAATGATCTCCTTTGTAACCTGGCTGTCCGTTCTCATGGTTGCAGGGTGCGGTTCCCGGGGAAAAGACGAATCCACTGAATCCGGTAAGCGGATTACCATCGCGGTTATTCCCAAGGGGACGCTCGGTGAGTTCTGGAAGTCGGTCAACGCCGGCGCGATAAAAGCTGCCCGCGAGCTGGATGTCGACATTATATGGAAGGGCCCGATCAAGGAGGATGACCGCGAGGAACAGGTGCAGGTAGTCGAGACCTTCATTTCTTCCCATGTCGATGCGATTGTTCTCGCCCCCTTGGACGACCGCGCGCTTGCCCAGCCGGTTCGTGAGGCGAAAGAGCGGGGCATTCCGACGGTGGTGATCGATTCCGGTCTCCAGGGTGATTTCCACGAATCGTTTGTAGCGACCGATAACTACAAGGGAGGCCTGCTTGCCGCCGAACGCATCGGTGAGCTGACCGGCGGTACGGGGAAGCTGATCATGCTGCGGTACCTCGAGGGAAGCGCCTCTACGACTCAGCGTGAAGCGGGTTTTCTCAATACGCTCAGGGAACGATTCCCGGGCATCGAGATACTGTCAGAGAACCAGTACTCTGGGGCAACGACCGATTCCGCGGTCAGGGCTGCCGAGAACCTCGTGAACCGCTTCAGTGATGCGACCGCCTTTTTCGCCCCGAACGATACGAGTACGTTCGGTCTCCTGCGCGCGATACAGAACAACGGGATTGACGGCAAGGTTATTCTGGTCGGCTTCGATGCCCTCGACAAGCTCATCGAGGCGATGGAAGAGGGCGTCATCAATGGACTGGTGATTCAGAACCCCTTCAAGATGGGGTACCTCGGTGTCAAGTACGCCTATGCCGTTCTCAAGGGCGAAACGGTCGAAAAACGCATCGATACCGGAGTAATTATCGCCACGCCGGACAACATGCACGATCCGGAAGTCTGGCAATTGCTCTCCCCTGATCTTTCGGCGTATCTGAATGAATAAGCCGTCGGTATGACGATCCGGATTTCGCCGCCATTATGCTGAAAAGAACAGGGTTGTCTGACCAAATTAGTCCGTTTGTCCAAACCGTTTAGTATACAGTGACAGAGGAAACGTCATATGGCCCCAGCTCAGAAAATCATCCTCACTATGAGGAACATCGTCAAGAGTTTCGGCGGTGTCCACGCCCTCAACGGCGTCGACCTTGAGGTCGCCCATGGTGAGGTGCATGCCCTCATCGGCGAGAACGGCGCGGGCAAATCGACCCTCATGAAGATACTCGCCGGCGCTCTCAGGGCGGACAGCGGCGAGGTCATCCTGAACGATGCCCCGTACAAGGCGAAAAATCCAATGGATGCCAGAATGTCGGGTATTTCAATGGTGTACCAGGAACTGAATCTTGCCGGGCACCTCACCGTGGAAGAGAATCTGATCCTCGGGATCGAGAAGACGAAGT
>CAYWBT010000110.1:0-10357 GCA_964456585.1 uncultured bacterium | reverse complement strand
TACGTAGACATGTTTACCTGGCGATTCGGAATTATATACTACAGTTCGGCACGTAAAAAAATGTGACAGGAGTATGCACGTACTTAAGCGAATTTCACAGATATCTACACTGCGGCAATTTTCGGCCCGGGAAAAAATCTGGTTGACAACATATGCCATATGTCATATGTTACACTCTCATGGAGACGATGTCACACATCACGAAGCGGCTGAAACGTGCAGAGCGACCCCACCTGGTCGACCATGTAACCGTCGAGGTGAAAAAGCAGATTCTCGGCGGCGCATTCGAACCGGGCAAAACGCTGCCGTCCGAGAGCACCCTGGCCGGCATGTTCGCGGTATCGCGGCGGGTTATCCGCGAGTCCATGCGGAGCCTCGCATCGCAGGGGCTGGTCGAGATATCGCAGGGACGGCTTCCCCGGGTGAAGTCCCCCGATCACGAGGCGGCGGTCGATGTGCTCGATACCCTGCTCCGGCGCGGCCGGGGCACCCTGGAGAACCTCAACGAGGTTCGGTTCGCGGTGGAGGGCGAAATTGCATCGCTCGCGGCACTGCGTGCGACCGAAACCGACATCGGGAAGCTCGAACAGGCAGGCATTGACTTCACGAGGGCACGGACGATCGACGAGGCGATCGAGACGGACATGCGCTTTCACCGCTCCCTTGCCGAGGCGACGCGCAATCCCATCTTTATTCTCCTGTTCGAAACCCTGAGCAGGCTCCTGCGCGGCTCACAGCGGAAATCGTACCGTGAAGCGGGCATCGAGCACGCCCTCGATCCGCACATCGGCATCATCGAGGCGGTTAAAAACCACGATGAACTGGCGGCACGCGCGGCCATCGTCCACCATATCACCGACTGGGTCAGTCCCAGGGGATCGTTCCCGATCGATGACACCTGACAAGGTATGCACGGTACCTGAAAACGGTACACACGGGAAAAGTTGCCATAGAGCATTGAATGGAAAATGGTGATAGTATTTACCACATAACCTGAAAAGCGAAACAGACCAGCAGGAGGATATATCATGGCCAGAAAAGGAAAAATCGGCATTGTCGGCGGCGGCATATTCGGGCAGTGGCACCTGAAGGCGTTCACCCAGCTTCAGAATGACGGGAAGGTCGAACTCGCGGCGCTGGCCGACCTCAGAGAGGACGCCCGGAATCGAGCCGCGCAGGAGTACGGCGTCACCACCTACGAGGATTACCGCGAGATGATCGAGAAGGAAAAGCTCGACGCCATCACTGTGGTGACTCCCGATCATCTCCACGCCGATATCGCGATCACCGGCCTGGAGATGGGCTGCCACGTGCTCTGCGAAAAACCCATGGCAACCACCATGGACGACTGCCGGAAGATCGCCGAGACGGTGAAGCGTCACCCCGGCCAACTCTTCATGATCGACTTCCACAAGCGTCTCGACATGTACCACATCGAGCTGGAAAAGGTAATTCGCGATGGTAATCTCGGCAAAATTCAGTACGGCTATGCGTACATGGAGGATCGCATCGAGGTCTCGCGCGACTGGTTCAAGACCTGGCCGGCGGGATCGTCTCCCTACTGGTTCATCGGTGTGCACTTCGTCGATCTCGTTCGCTGGCTGATCAAGGCGAACGGCACCAAAGTCTTCGCAACAGGGCGGCGCGAGAAGCTGAAGGGCCTCGGAGTAGATTTCTGGGACAACATATCATCCCACATCGTGTTCGAGAACGGCGCGACCTTTTCTATCGATGCCGGCTGGACACTGCCGGAGGGATTTGAGGCGATTGTGAACCAGGGTCTCCGGATTATCGGCACCGAGGGGATTTTCGAGATCGACAGCCAGGACCGCGGCGCCGGAGCGTGCCTCAGGGGCAAAACCCAGCAGTCCTACAACCTCGGCGTCTATGCGGAGAAACATACGCCGGACGGCAGGATTGTGTACGGCGGGTACGGCATCGAATCGATTATGGAATTCGGCTATCACCTCGATTACCTCTTGAACGGCGGCACCATCAAAAATCTCGAGGGGATGTACCCGGATGTGGAGGATGGCTTCGAGGTATCGAAAATCTGTATCGGCGTACACCAGAGCGCCGAGGCGGGCGGAACGGTCGTCGAACTCGACAAACTGTAGAAAAAGGGCCGCTCCTTGCCGAGCGTTTATAAACCACCATGTATACACGGGGAAAGCAGCTATGGGAAAGAATATCGTATTCAAGATAACGGATTATATCGAGCCCGATCTCGCGTGGGAAGCGGTGCAGTGTGAAAAACTTGGCGTGGAGTTCACCGCCTACCAGATGAAAAACACACCGCCGTCCGAGATCGTTCCCAAGGTGAAGGATGCCGATATCCTCCTGGTCAACATGGCACTGGCGAATGCTGAATTAATCGCGGGTCTCGACCGGACACAGATCATCATACGGCACGGTATCGGGTACGACAATCTCGACGTTGCCGCGGCAACAGCGCATGGCATTGTCTGCGCAAACGAACCGACCGCATCGAGTGAGGATGTGGCGGAACAGGCCATCATGCTCATGTTCGCGACATGGCGCAAGATAAACATTCAGTTCAGGATGTTCGATCAACTCCTGGAACAGGGGAAACTGCTCATGGACATGATGTATCCGGTCTACCGCATGGGGGGAAAGACCCTCGGCATCGTCGGCTGCGGAAATATCGGCCGATTCGTGCTCGCCAAAATGCGGTCGTTCGGCATGAAAATCCTCGTCTGCGATCCCTACCTCTCGGATGAAAGGAAGCGTGAATTAGGTATCGAGCACACCCCCCTGGATACACTGCTACGGGAATCCGACATCGTAACCATTCACGTTCCGGTCACCCCGGAAACAGAGGGAATGTTCAATGCGGAAACCATCGGGCTGATGAAGAAAACGGCGATCCTAGTCAACACCTCACGGGCGAAGATTCTGGTTGTCGAAGCTTTGGCGGATGCGCTCAAGAATGGTGTGATTGCTGGCGCGGGAATCGATGTGCATCCGGGAGAGCCTCCCGGAGCCGATTACCCGCTTCTCGGGCTCGACAATGCACTGCTCACCCCGCATGTCGCCTGGTACAGCGAAGAGGGCGGCTGGGACATCCGGCACATGATCATGGATGATCTGAAGGCGTTTCTCAGCGGCAATCCGCCGAAAAGCGTGCTTAATCCCGAGGTGTTCGAACGCCCGAACCTGCGGATGAAGAGACCGGATGCGGCTCACACATTCTAAGGGATACCTCTGGAGAACCACACAAAATAATGAAAACTGAAATGAACAGGAATCTGCCATGATCGCTCATGTGAAAACACCCCTTCCGGGGCCGAATTCTGTCAAGTATAAGGCTCTGTCCGAAAAGTACGAATCGCACTGTCTCAATCTCCAGGCTCCCATCGTGTGGAACCGCGCACAGGGCGTGCAGGTCTGGGATGTTGACGGCAACAGTTTCATCGACTGGACAAGCGGCGTCCTGGTTACCAACGTGGGACACTGCCACCCGAAGCTGGCGAAGGCCATTGCCGATCAGGCAAACCGACTGCTGAACTGCTACGACTTTCCCACGGTCGAGCGGATCACCCTTGCTGAGCGGATGGTTGGTCTCGCCCCGGAGAATCTCGATAGCGCGTTCTTTGCAACGGTCGGTTCGGAAGCAGTCGATGCCGCTGTCCGCACCGCGAAACATGCCACGGGAAAATACGAGATCATATCCTTTTTCGGCGGCTTTCACGGCAGAACGATGGGTACCATGAGCCTCGCCGGCAAGACCGCCACGAAGAAAAACTTCGGGCCGCTCATTCCTGGTGTCATCAACGTGCCGTACCCCGATCCGTACCGTAATCCTTTCGGCTCGAGCGAGCGTGATGTCGCCGGGCAGTGTCTCGACTTTCTGGACACCGCGATTCATGCCCAGTCTACCGGATCGATTGCCGCACTGATCATCGAGCCGTACCAAGGTGCCGCAGGCTTTATCTTTCCCCCGGACGGTTTCCTGAAATCACTGGAGCAGTGGGCGCGCGAACGCGACATACTCTTCATTCTCGACGAGGTACAGTCATCGTTCGGCAGAACCGGAAAGTTTCTCGCGCTCGAATGGGAAGACCTCCGCCCCAACCTTGTCTGCATCGGTAAGGGTATCGGATCGGGTATGCCCATCTCGTGCCTGCTCGCCGAATCGGGAATCCTGGGATCGCTCGGCGAGGGGGAGATGAGCTCCACCTGGGGCGGTAATCCGCTCGCCTGTGCCGCATCGCACGCCATTCTCGACATCTTCGAGGAAGAGTGCCTTGTGGAGAACGCGCTCAATATCGGCGCCCACCTTAAACAGCGGCTTCTGGACATGAAAAAAATCTGTCCGTATCTCGGCGATGTGCGAGGCCGCGGCATGGTAATGGGTCTCGACATCGTGCATGACAGGAAGACGAAAGAACGGTATCCCGAAATGACCCGCACCATCATCACCCGGTGCTGTGAGAACGGTCTTATTATCGGCGCCGTCTCGGGCAATGTTATCAGGGTCGCACCTCCCCTCGTCATGACTCTGGCAGAGGCGGACGAGAGCCTGGACATCATGGAAAAGGTGCTCAAAGGCTTGTAACAGGGCAGCATACAGACGTAGCAACAGAGGAACAATCATGAATACACCGCAGTGCGGCACAGATGCACGTAACACCAACCCCGGACCTATGAACAGCGGCGAATCGGTGAAAACAGTCAATCATTCAGTCAATGGATGTCATACATGAAAGCTCAAGAAACAATTGTTCAGACCTGTCGTGACTTGTTGCCGGAGACAACCGCCTTTCTCGATACGCTCCTCCGTTTCGCATCGGTATCCGGATACGAGGGGAAGGCGATGAACTGGCTGTACGATCAGTTCAGCGGCCTTGCGGATGTATGCGAGCTCGTTCCGGTAGAGGAAGATATTGTCAACGATCCCGACTATTCCTTCCGGATTGACGATCGCCCCTATCGCGGCCGTCCCAATCTCCGGGTCGTGCTCGAGGGTGACGGCTCCGGAAAGCGGATTATTATGAACGCACACGTCGATGTCGTTCCGCCTTCGAAGGGACAGGAACGTCCGTTCGATCCGTTTGTCGCGGACGGGCGAATCTACGGGCGCGGTTCCTGCGATGACAAGGGCCAGATCGCCGTCATGTGGACGATTCTCAAGGCATTGAAGAAGCTCAACAAGCGGCCGGGGGGATCGATCATTTTCCACATCGTGATCGAGGAGGAAACCGGCGGGAACGGCACGCTCGCCCTGATACGCCGCGGCGAAAGTGCAGACTGCTGCCTGAATCTGGAACCGTGCTCGAACAACATACTTACCTCGATTCGCGGCGCGGTATGGTTTACCGGTACGGTCTATGGTCGGGCGGGACACTCGGGTTCCGCAGGCTCGACGGTGAGTGCCCTCAAAATGGCGGTCGAAGCGATGAGGATCATCGAGGAGTACCATGACGATTTGCTCGCCCGGACTGGCAACGAAGATCCGCTTTTCGCCAGGTTTGATAATCCCATGCCGGTCACGTTCGGCCAGATCGAGGCGGGCGACTGGCCTGCAATGGCGCCCCAGAAGGCGGTGTTCAAGGGTGTTTTCGGGCTTCTGTCAACGCCGAAGGAAGAGGTCATGCGTGAAATGATTGACCGGGTGAAAATCCGCGGTCCCGAATGGCTCCGTGATCACTTCGAAATGACCTTTCAGTATCGTCACGACACGAGCAGCATCGATCCCCAACTCCCGTTCGTTCAGGAACTTTTAAAATGCTACCGTGAGGTCGGTGTGGCAAGCGAGATCACTGCCATGCCGGCATCCTCCGACGCCTGGTTTTACAACAACCTGCTTGGTATCCCCACACTCGCGACCGGCTGCGGCTCTATTGGTGACGCCCATACCGAGCGGGAGAATGTTGTACTCAGTGAGCTTTCCGATGAAGCGGCTGCGCTTACCCTGTTTGTCGGACGCTGGTGCGGATTGAAGTAGTGAGTATCCTTCTTTCATCGGCAAAAAACAGTTTCGGAGAGGAAACGATTATCACTTTTCCCCCGGTGACTTCTTCTCTCAAACGACAACTGTCGTACGTTTTTTTATCTCGAAAGAAATTTACTGGTTTTTTCACCTTTTAATTATTATATAGTAGTTTTGTCGAATTATTTCCACCTGAGCATCATTTTGTTTCCTGCTTTCACACCATTCGTCGACGGAAGCGGGATAGCATGGCGCCGTTAAGCTGCTGCTCTGTCAACCTACGTGCAGAATTCTGGCACAAACTTGCGCGACGGGGAGTAACGGCTCCCGGTACGATGCGTTTCCGGAGCACCTATGAAAATTGGTATTGGACACGGCAACGAGAGCGATGGATACACCCTGGGGGTAACAGTCGCCAAGAACGCGATTGAAACGGGATCGATCGAACACCCGGATATTGTATTCGCCTTCTGTGGTGGCACTGTCGATCACGAGAGCTTTTTCAAAGGCATAACCTCGGTCGTCGGCGATGATGCTGCCGTGGTTGGAGGCTCAACGGTCGGCGTTTTGACAAATGACTACCTCTCATACGAGGGATTTCCGGCAGCAGCGGCGGTTTTTCAGTTAGAGGATATTCAATTCCGCATCGCTGTCGAGGGCGACCTGAACAAGGGTGAAACGGACCCGGGGCGTAAATTGACTGAACGATTGTCCTCCGGTGACGATAACAAGCTGTTTGTCTTTTTCTACGATTCGATTCATACTCCCGCCACTGAAATGACACCACCCATTCTCAATTCTTCCGCCCCCCTGTTGGAGGGGATGAAAGAGAATCTCGATCCTTCGCTAATGATCATTGGTGCTGGTATCGTCGGCGATTACGAGTTCAGTTCCCCCAAACTGTTCTGCGGCTCCCGCGTCGATACGCAGAGTGTCGTAGGTATCATGTTCGGTGGTGCGCTGATCCCTTACTATCGCATATCACATGGGTGCACACCGTTGAATGGTTTGTATCATACCATCACCCGGGCCAAAGATGGGGAAATTTACGAGGTGGATGGCAAACCCATTGTCGAGATGATAGACAACATCTATGAAAACAAAAATTGGCGCTATCAGCACCCCGTACAGCTTTTGACCATCGGAGTAAACTATGGCGAGCGATTCGGTCGTCCGGAGGAAGCAAACTATGTCAACCGTCTGATCACCGGAGCACTGCCTGAGGGAAAGGGAATAAACCTTTTCGAGCCTGATATCAAAGAGGGTACAGAAATCCAGTTCATGCTCCGTGATACAAGTAAAATGATCGAATCAACACGCACCAATGCTGTTGAAATTATCGAGCAGATCGAGGCGGATGGTCGCGTCGCCCTGTTTGGTTTGTATATCGACTGTGCGGGGAGAACCGCGAGCTATTCGCATACGGTTACCGAAGAATCACAGGAAGTACAGAAAGTATTCAATCAGTACCACATTCCCCTCTTGGGATTTTTCTCGGGTGTTGAGGTGGCACCCCTGCTGGGAGAGAGCAGAGGATTGGATTGGACTGGCGTTATCATTGTATTTACCAAGGAAAGGAAGCATGATTAAAAACAAAGAAAACGATTCTCCGCAGACCATCGCCGATCTTGAACGGCAGTTGGAAGAAGCACGTCAGGAGACCGCCTACTATAAACGCATTTCCGAAGAGGCAGGAAAAAAACGTCTCAAAGAAGTCGACGATCTTATCCAGCTTATCGCCGCGCGGAAGCGTGCGGAAGAGAAACTCGCCTACCTGGCCACTCACGACGCGCTCACCGGACTGCCGAACCGGATACTCTTCACCGAGCATCTCAACCACGCCATTTTAAGTGCTCAACGTAACGGCCTGAAACTTGCGGTCATGATGCTCGATCTTGACAAGTTCAAGGAGATCAATGATACTTTCGGACATCGGGCGGGTGACCAGCTCCTGCAAACTATCGGGATGCGTCTCACCAGTGTCCTGAGGAAGAGCGATACGGTGGCACGCATGGGCGGTGACGAATTTATGCTCCTGTTGTCTGAACTGAAAAAAGTGGATGAGGCAAGCTATGTCGCACACAAACTCCTGCAGATCATTCAGGAACCGATAGAACTGGAGAATCACGAACTGACCGTAACATTCAGTATCGGCATATCGCTGTCTCCCGATCACGGCACCATCCCTGATGTACTGTTTAAGAATGCCGACATCGCCATGTATAATGTCAAACGTTCCGGCAGAAACGGCTACGAATTCTATTCCGGATCGATAGACCAGGCATTTATCTCTTGATCACCTTCAGACGGCACCCGCCGTTTGTATCACTCGAACTTCCGGGGATCGCCATGAAGCATACCTCTTCAGTCCGCATTTCGCCGGTCAATGTCATTCGTTGCTCACCGTGATACTCCACCAGACTAATTGCCGTGCCGGCACTCGATTACCGTATCATGGAATTGTCTTCGGATGTTCCCGTCTCAACGACATGGTGTGCAGTATCGGTACAATCACCGGGGATTGTACCCATCGATCTGTACCTGTAGCTTGAAAGCCATCAATAACAGTACAACATGATATCAATAAAGGAGGAGTTCATGTGGTTTAAACGAATGGATCTCGAGGAGTGGTTCGATACCTACCAGTTCACAGTCGAGATAGATATCGGGGAAAGTGCGGTGAAATACCTCACCTTCGAGGACCTGGACATAGACCTGGGCAGGCTGCCGATTCGGTATGGCTATCATACGGGAAGGCCCGATCTCCGGGAGATTATCTCCGAACAGTATCCGGGGCTTTCCAGCGACCAGGTGGTTGTCACCTCCGGCGCCAGCGAGGCAAATTTCGCCATCGTGGCCGCCCTGTTGAATCCGGGCGACCACGCGGTTGTCGAACATCCGAACTACACATCGAATTACGAGGTTCCCCGATCCCTGGGATGTAAAGTTGATCTGCTCACCCTCAGATACGAAGATCAATTCAAGCCCGATCTCGACAAGCTGAAGTCCATGATCACACCGGATACAAAACTGGTGAGCCTCACCCACCCCAACAATCCCACCGGCTCAATGATCTCGGAACAGGAATTACACGAGATTATCGATGTTGTCGAGCGTGCCGGCACCTACCTCATGTTCGACGAGACCTACCGCGACATGGTATTCAAGGACCCCTTGCCAACCGCAGCCAGCCTGAGCCCGCGGGCGATCAGCATCTCGAGTATGTCCAAGTGCTACGGCCTGCCCGGCATCAGGATCGGCTGGGTGGCGTCGCAGGATCAGTTCATTCTCGATTCGATTCTCGCCATCAGGGAACAGGTCAGTATTACCAACAACGCCCTGAGCGAAGAGATTGCCCTCCACGTGCTCCGGCAAAAATCGGAGTACCTCGACAAGGCGAAAGAGCATATCATGAAGAATCGTTCGATCGTGTCCTCGTGGATGGAGCGGCAGAACAATTACGAGTGGATTGTTCCCGAAGCGGGTGTTGTCGGCATGCCGAGAATCAGGAAAGATATCGAAGTCGACCCGGAAAAACTCTACCGTCTCCTGGCGGAGAAATACCGCACCTTCACCATTCCGGGACGGTGCTTCGAGGTGGATAACCGGTACTTCAGGCTCGGATTCGGCGCACACCCCGATGAGATTGAAACCGGACTCGAAAATCTTACCCGGGCGCTGAAAGAACTAACGTCCTGAAACGGTGCGGTTGGCTGTTTACGTTCTTAAAACAGGCGTGCTCAGGTCATGGACTCGTTCAAAGGAACGGGTATACATCTTTCAGCTTACCAGATGAGGTGGCAGCATGGCGTCTCATAACACAGTGTTGTTTTTTAGGCTGATAACCGTTTCGGTATGCGTCGGTACTCTGGGTTTTCCTGTCGATGGCGGACCTCAAAACAACCATGAGCTCGTTGCGCCGGGAGCCGCATTAATAAAAATAGCCGATGGATTACGTCGGGACCATCGGTCTACAGTATCAAGATGCGGGTAAAGGGACGATAGCCGGCACGCTCTCATCTGACGGCCGGTCCCCCGTCTGCCTGCGGTACATCATGCTACTGTCACACCTTCTCTTCCAATATCCCTGCAGCGATGATGACAGCACCCATGGGGGTGGAAAACGGTGGGGAGTAGGCGAGATCGATAGTGGAGAGGGAATAGAGGGAAAGATTCCCGGTGAGCGCCGCGGCGATCGTGTCGATAATCTTGTCCACCGACGCATCGCCGATTACCTGGGCACCGAGCACTTTTTTGCTCTTTCTGTCTGCAGTCAGCTTCAGGGTCACCTGTCCGCCGCCGGGGTAATATCCTGCGCGAGCCGGTGCGGTAACCGTGGCCGAGATGGGACTGAATCCCGCTTCTTTCGCCTCACGTTCGCTGAGTCCGGTCCGTCCCGCGGCC
>CAYWBT010000109.1:0-10380 GCA_964456585.1 uncultured bacterium | reverse complement strand
GAAACGGGAAGAGGCGGAATTTTTTCCAGTACCTGCTCGACGATCCGGACTGTTTGGGGAGAAAGTGTCGTGCGTGATTTGGGGAAATACCGTTCGTTCTCCATATCGTTCTATCCTTCTCTCTAAAAAAAAACAATGTACATTTATTGTGAGGCGCTCTCCCTGCGAACACACTTCTTCACTGATTTCTGGTACTGTTGTGAAATCTGTTGGCAAAATAACTTATTTTAAATTTTGTGTCTATTATTATGTATCGTACTATACATTTGTACTTATATCAGAAAAATATCTCAAGATGTAAAATACTATGGGATGCATCATGATCATAAAAAGGGAACCTTCACGTGCCACACCAGGTATAATCGATGCCGAAAATGCCACATGGATTGTGGAGTTATATGATGCAAAATCAACCGAATTTAAATACAGGTCATCTTTAAATTGATTTTAACAATACTTGAGACATACTGTATAAATTAGTTGCAAAATTTCTGTAAATAGTGTATACCTTTTCAAAGATACCATCACTCAACCTGTTGTAAAATGGTATTATTTTTCACCTCGTATGAAAAGAAGAAGTAATTGACCGGCATTAAGTGACAAGTGAATAGTGTCGGCGGCGTGTGAGTTATGTATCCAGGTATATCGAAATAATAATCCTATAATACTACCTGCCTGATGAGAGGACAATACTTTTCATGAATAGACAAATAGTAAATTGTCTAACTGTATGCCTGTTCCTCGTTATAACCGTTGGATGTAATATTTTTGACTTTTCAGATGATGAAGGCGCAACACCGACTGAAAGGGCAGAAAAATACATCCGACAGGGCCAGTACACCAAGGCAAAACAAAGTCTTTCTCACTCAGTCCGGGATTCGGTCGATTCCGAAATTCTCTATCTCAAAGCAAAAGCGACTCTTCTCGATAGTGGATTCGATATCGTCCAGATCGTCTCACATATAGGCCTACAGGATCCGGTACCCGGCCTTAAACTTGCTATTTTGGAATTCGTCGACGAATTTACGGACGGAAAAAAAACGAAACTGTTTTTGTCAAACATCGAAGTTGCCATCCTGCTGAAAAGAATCTGGCTGGAGAAAACGTTCGGAATGTTTACAAAAGACGACATTACCATTGATTATATACTTGCCAATATGATGACCGGGATATTGAAAATTCGCGATCCAAACGGTGACTACGTGATTGATTACCGTGATTTTCAGCTCGACATGAGTTTTTTTCAAAAAACCGGGGGATACACGACGAGCGGGTATGGTATCGACGGGGCCAAAATCAAAGATATGAGTGGAAATATCGTCGTCAACGATCAGGGATTACCGGTGATTTTGAACGGCCTGACCGCTTTTCTCGGCGGGTGGGGCGGACTGGCCCCCGGTCTGGATCCAACCTATCAACCCGACGATATCAATACCTGGCTCTCCAGTACCCTGTCATCCTTCAGCACAACAGATGCCCTTCTCAAAGACCTCATGCACCATGGTGGGGATGTTTCCTATGATGTTGAAGAACTGGTGCAGTACAACAGCCAACTGGCGGGGAGCCTGAACAATTACTGGTACGATGACAGCATCGACAACGACGGTGACGGGAGTGTCGATGAAGAAATCATCAATGGTGAGGACGATGATCTTGACGGTCTTGTGGATGAAGACACCGCCCATGATTCTCATGATCCGACTCCAGATACCAATACCGATCATTACCCGTTGTTTGAGCAATGGGTAGGAAAACCTTAAGAAACAGGCCCATGAGCAGACTACTCCGTATCGCGTTGGTCATATATACCATTCTCAACTCTCCGGCCGAGGCAGCAGAACCGGACATGCTGTTCAACAACGCCAAAGCCTTAGGCATGGGAAACACAAAAGTCGCCGGTGGATTTACCTATAATGGTTTCATCAATAATCCCGCGCTACTCATGCGGGTGAAGAACATCCGATTCTGCATGATCAGATTGCCGTTGACCATTAATGACTCCGTGTACGATTTTACTAATTTTGTTAAAAATGAATCTGACAATTTGATATCGTACGGTGAATTGGATCCAGAAGAAAAAAAACACCTGATTAACGAAATCATGAACCAGGAAGGCAGATGGGGGCGGATTATTTTCTCGCCCATGTTTGATCTGGCTGTTGCGATACGTGAACACCGCTTTGGGATAGCAGGGTTTGCCACAAATCGAATAGGACTTAAAATGGATCGCGGTATTTACGAACCCCGGATATTCGGACGGGGCGCCTCGACTATCGCACTTGTCTTCGGATACGCCCGTCCTTTATATCGCCTCTATCCCGGTCTGAACATGGGAGTCAACATTAAATTCCTCCAACGGCATAAGACAAACGGTTTTCAACTCAGGGCACGAGACCTTGGAAACATATTCGAAACGACAAAACCAATCTATGACGAATATCATAAAAAAAAGAGCTCTTTATTTGTTTTCGATGCCGGCATGTTATTGGAATTACCACGCGTGAATTCATTTGTTGGGGCAACTGTACAGTTTTTAGGGATGGGCAATTATGCATCGGTTGATTTCGGGATTACGAAGCGCATGATGGGTAAACGGCTTATTCTCTCGGCAGATTATATTGATGCGTTTGATAATAACAAGGAAAATATCTTTAGAAAAATTCATGGAGGTGCTGAATACCGGTATCTCTTCTGTGCGGTTCGCGGGGGTATAAATTCAGGGTACCCAACGGTGGGATTTGGATTAAACTTCAAGATCGTTGATCTGGACTTCGCATATTATCTGGAAGAACTGTCAAAGAAACCCGGAAGAAAAGGCGATGAACGTTTCATGTTACAGATAAAAATTGGATGGTAATCCCCCACTGTTCCCCTATATTTCTATCGTATCAAGGACTTTCGGTGAGTGATGAAGAAAACGGCTGGGTGGTATGTTATGCACTGTATGGCGATGAACCTCTCTCTACTAAAATATGGAACATAAAAAATTAATCGCCCTCCCCGATGAAGACAAAACAATCGCCGGAAACATGGTTTCTTTGAGAGCGATCATAAACCAATGAATGACGTTTAGGTCTTGTCCAATATATGGGGAGTATATACCCTCGGTCTTGTCCCCCCACCAGGGAAGCATGGAACCCTGTCTCTCGGTTTGGCATACAAGCTACTGTAATTATAATTTATAACTCAAGGAGGTTACCATGTTCGCTGAGAATAACCTGCACAAGGCACTCGACCTGCTCATGACAAAGGGGCTGCAGATCGTACTGATACTGATTCTGATGGCCGCTGCCTTGAAATTTATTCACTTCATGACCAAAAAATTATGTGTGAAACTGAGTAACTCGAAAGATGATGAATTTAAAAAACGAACCGACACCTTGTGCTCAATCGCACGCTACCTGTTGAGTATCGCGATCATCATTGTCACAACCATCACCATACTTGGTGAATTGGGAATTGACATCGGACCGATTTTAGCGGCGGCTGGTATCATCGGCCTGGCAGTCGGATTCGGCTCCCAGAATCTCGTGCAGGATGTTATCAGTGGTTTTTTCATCCTGCTGGAAGATCAGATTCGGGTCGGCGATGTGGTTCAGATTGCCGATAAGGGCGGACTTGTTGAAAAAATCACCCTGAGAATGATCATCCTGCGGGATGTTGCCGGTAATGTTCACTATGTGCGGAACGGGCAGATCAACGTTGTCACGAACATGACCAAAGAATACTCGCGGTATGTTTTTGAAGTCGGTGTTGCCTATCGCGAAGATGTTGATGAGGTGATCAAGGTCTTAAACGAGGTCGATGAAGAATTACGTAACGATCCGGAATATAGCGATGATATCCTCGAGCCCATTGAAGTATTGGGACTCGATCAATTCGCCGATTCCGCCTTGATCATCAAAGCCCGTACCAAAACCAAACCGATAAAACAGTGGCGGGTGGGAAGAGCGTTCAATCGGCTCCTGAAAAAGAAATTCGACGAGAGAAACATCGAGATACCTTTCCCCCATGTCACCCTCTACATGGGAGAGGATAAACAGGGAAAAGCTCCCTCCCTCAAGGTGAATATGCGGCCTTAAAACCAGGCGTTATAACGGTTCGGGTGGCAGTGATAGTGGTGAAGGGGGGTGGGCACGGTGAACATCATAGAGGAACAGAACGGTGCGCACGCCTGAGAACTTACTGGATTTCTCACCGCTGTCGGAAAAGGACAGAACAGACGGGGAAACAAACAATCATATAATGAAATGAAGCATGAGAATTCGTTCTGTCAGTACTGGGATTGATCGCCTGTTTTACCTTTTCCCGGGATACTGTTCAGAAATTCCTGTCGAGCGTTCTGTACTGCACCGCCTCTGCGATATGACGGGATGCGATATGCTGTTCTCCCTCGAGATCAGCAATCGTTCTCGACACCCGGAGAATCCTGTGGTAGGCGCGGGCAGAAAAACCGAACGCATCGATCGCCCGCTGCAGGATCTTTTCGCTCTCCTGGTCCAGCGCACAGTACTTCCTGATGGTGCGCGGTGCGAGATGAGCATTGCAGTGTAATCCCCGATGACCGTCATATCGCCGTTTCTGAATCGAACGTGCCGCATTCACCCGTGAACGGATCTCACCCGAAGTTTCCGCGTCGGCGCTGTCATGGGCAAGTTCGCGGTACCGGACCGATGGCACATCAACGTGGATATCGATCCGGTCGAGTATGGGGCCGCTAATCCGCGCCATGTAACGCTGGACAGCATAGGGGCTGCACGAGCACTCATGCGATGGTTCGGTTAAATAACCACAGGGACAGGGATTCATTGCCGCCACGAACATGAACCGCGCCGGATAGTGCACCGAGTAAGCCGCGCGGGCAATATGCACCGAACCGTCCTCGATCGGCTGACGGAGTGTCTCGATGGTTCTCTTGCCCAGTTCCGGAAGTTCATCGATGAACAGAACGCCGTGATGTGCCATGCTCACTTCGCCGGGACTCGGATACGTGCCGCCTCCGATCAAGGCGGCATCGGAAATACTGTAGTGCGGCGATCTGAACGGACGGTTCACCACGAGATAATTCCCGTCCTTCAATTCACCGGCGACAGAATGGATCTTGGTCGTTTCGATCGCCTCTTCCATGCTCATCGACGGGAGTATTGTGGGCAGCCGGCGTGCGAGCATGGTCTTTCCAGAACCGGGCGGTCCGATCATCAGGATATTATGTCCGCCCGACGCGGCGACCTCCAGAGCTCTCTTGACATGTGCCTGACCCTTGACATCCGAAAAGTCAATATCTTCTCGCCCTTCGGTCATGAGGCTTTCTATACCTTTTCCCGAATAACGTTTGATCTGATTCCTCCCCGAGAGGAAATCAACCACCTGCTTCAGGTTGGCGGTAGGATATACGCCGATGTCCTCCACAAGAGCCGCTTCATCCGCGTTGGATTCAGGTACAATAATCCCCTTTAATCCAGCGTCTCTCACCGAGAGCGTTATCGGCAGGATACCCCTTACATGACGCAGGTAGCCATCAAGCGAGAGTTCCCCGACAAATACATAATCACCTAGCTTGTCTTCCGGAATCCTCCCATCGGCGGCAAGAATCCCGATGGCAATGGGAAGGTCGAATGCCGATCCTTCTTTTTTCCTGTCGGCGGGTGCAAGATTGACAGTTACGCGTTTTTGAGGAAGGAAATAACCTGAATTTCTTATCGCAGATGTTACCCGTTCCTTGCTCTCCCTGACCGCCCCTTCCGCTAAGCCAACCGTGGTGAACGACGGCAGTTTATTATCCAGATCGGTTTCAACCTCGACAATGTATGCTTCAACACCGAGAACAGCAGCCGAACGTACCCGTGAAAACATGGAGTCAAAACCTCTCAGGAAACTTTCTGGGCTTCATTTGTTCCCAGGAAAACTGCTTCTTGTAATCGTACACATCCACAAAATCTTCCAGCTTATCATCTTCGTTTTTACTCATAAGTTCAGCATCAATAAGGAGATATACTATTTCCCCAAAATCACGGGTGGTATACAGTCCCCAGTTATTCAGGACGGTTCCGGCCAGGTAGCCATACTGCTCCCTGGCATATTCCGCGACACTCACCGATAGTTCCTGTCCGGTAAGGTGACGTCTCTTTGGAAGTTTGTAAAGGGCGAATTCGAGAGCTGCCAGCATGAACAGGAAAGCCTCTTTACTGTATCGGCCGTCGCGCTCTGCGACCACGGCTATTTTCTGCAGGAGTTCCACATTCGATATCATCGTTATCAACCTCTCTTCATGGTGTCACCATACGCACCGATTATACGCGACACCAATCGGGATTTCCCGACAGCGTGATGACTCCACCTTGACATCGGTATTCTCAAAACACCCGCCTGGGACCGGCAGGCAACAGGCCGAGAAACAGTACCGCCGCTCGTGGGGCTTCACCTGCCGTCTCAAACGACTGGTTACCCTGCTTTCGTCTACCGCGAGCGGATCTCCGCCGGCCAAGAAGTAATCCCTGGTTGATAAATCGCCTCAACCATAGAACATGTTCATCAATTTCACCGTTCCCTGATTACCCGAAAAGTGAGTGATACAATCCGCAGCGTCTATAGTGTTCTGCCCACCGTTTCAGCAATTGTCCTGAGATGTTTGACTAATTTTTCAAACAGTTCCGGCTTCAGGGACTGGGGACCGTCGGAAAGGGCTGACTCGGGATGGTTGTGCACTTCAATCATGAGTCCGTCGGCACCAACGGCAACCGCAGCCCTGCTGAGGGGGGAAACATGCATCCATCGACCGCACGCATGACTCGGATCTACAATAACCGGAAGCCGTGACAGCTCATGTATGATCGGTATGGCAGAAAGATCGAGGGTATTTCTGGTCTGCTCCTCGAATGTCCTGATCCCGCGTTCACACAGGATCACATTCCAGTTACCCTCGCTGATGATATATTCGGCAGCATTTAAAAGTTCATTAATTGTCGCAGCCATGCCCCGCTTGAGAAGAACCGGCTTTCCCTGACAACCGACTCGTTTGAGCAGCGAGTAATTGTGCATGTTCCGCATCCCAATCTGAATGATATCGGTATACTCACTCACTAAACTCACATGTTCAACATCCATGACCTCGGTGCAAACCGGAAGCCCCGTCACCTCGCGAGCTTCAGCAAGGATTTCAAGCCCCTTCTCGCCGAGTCCCTGGAAGGAATAGGGCGATGTCCTCGGCTTGTAGGCTCCGCCGCGAAGAATCGAGGCACCCGCCCGTTTTATCGCATCGGCCACCTCCAGGTACTGCCCCCGGTCTTCAACGGCGCAGGGCCCGGCAATAAGCGGGATGGCTGTGCCGCCGAATTCACAGTTGCCGATTCGGACATGTATCGGCTCCTTGCCGCCTTCACGGGATACGAGCTTGTAGGGCTTCGAGACGTGAATAACTTCCATTACTCCGCTCAAACCTTCTATATGGGACGAATCAACCCGGCGCTCGTTTCCCAGGACACAGATCGTGGTACGCTGAACACCCGGAACCGGTTTCGCGGTATATCCCATTTCCCGTATACTCTTGCCAACCGCTTCTATTTCACCTTCTGTGGCATCATTTTTCATTATAACAAGCATTGTAAACTTCTTTCATGAAAGAGGGGAGATAATCTGCCTACCAAGCCTCTGCTATGGTGCTATTCCATAAAAACAAGGCTTCTCGTTTGTTTTATCTCCTCTTCAAATTCCGGTATAACCGCTTCGAGATCGGTTAGTGAAATCCTCAGTTTTTCCTCGGCGAACGTCTCAACCCGCGGAATAGTCTTTTCGCCGCTCTCCCCGATGTGCAGCCTATGGGCAATAACATCCGCAATGTGAACAGCCGAGGTAATCATGGGATCGACTTTGCTATCCATGGGAGAATGATGATTCTTCACCGCATCGACGATGACATCGGGGATGTTCAGTTTCTCGAGATAAAATTTGCCGATCTCATCGTGCGGCTGTCCAAATATCAGTCGTTCGGCTTTCCGGGAAAAGATTGCTTCCTTTTCCGAATACTTGATAACCATACGCAATTTCTCAGGATACAGTTGATCCATTACCAGTTTTCCGATATCGTGAAACAGACCCGCAAAAAAGTACTCATCGGTCAACGGTGCATCGATATGCCTGGCGATGGTTCTACAGATAACTCCACATCCCAGAAGGTGCAGCCAGAAGGCTTTCCGGTTGAATATGTCCTGCTCGTAGTCGGTTTTTTCGAGGACAGGAAGCGCTGTTATCATCTGACGGGTGTCTTTGTATCCCAGATATGATACCGCTTCTCCCATGGTTGTTATATCATGCGCAGAACCGTAAATAGCCGAATTCGCGCTTCGTAGAATACGCAAAGAGATGATTGGATCTCGCATGATCAGGTCTTCAATATCCTCCCAACTGTTCTTGGCATCCATCATGTAGGCAACAATCGTTTCATTAACTTCCGGGAGCATCGCGAAATCTTTCTTTTTCGCGATCGCCTTCTCCACGTCCTTGTTGTTCAGTCCTGATTCAAGCTTGGTTGTTGTATCAGATACCGCCGCTTTCTTCGACACTTTACCGGTGACCGATGACTCATAAATATAGACGTTGTCGATGATCATACCGGAGTTCATGAAACGGTTCAGACGCTCCATGTCATTGCTGGTAACCCTGTCGTGCTGGGATATGAGGAGAACCCCGCTCTTTGTGTAGACGTTACGGGCAAGGATCATGCCTGGCGTGAGACTCTCGACAGATATTCTTTTCTCTCGCGTTTGTTCCCTGTGTTTGAGTTCCTTGAGAAACTCGAACATTTTCCCCGCCGTCTCCGGATCAAACATATCCCCCTTGTGTTTCTTCAGGTATCTCAGGAAAATCAACTCGGTTTCTGCTTGGTTCTTTATTCCGGTCCCAAAAATGATCTTCTCATAGGCATCCGCCATGCATATGAGCCGCGCACCCAAGGGAATGTAGAAACCCTTCAGTTTGTCGGGATACCCGGAACCATCGAACCGTTCGTGATGGTGCCTGATATAAATCCCGACCTGATTCAACATGGTCAGTATCTCGACAGCTTCCTGACCGATAATGGCATGCTTCTGGTAGATTGCGCGTTCCTTGAGCGTCAGTTGGCTATAGGAGAAAAAGTCACGGCTTTTCAGGAGGATCGTGTCCGGTATGCCGATTTTGCCGATGTCATGGAGGAGAGCACCGATTTCGATATCACGCTTGACCCGGTCATTAAGGTCGTACTTGTCGGCGAGAGCACGGGTAAAGGTGGCAACCCTTTTTGAATGGGTACCCATGTTGGCATCCCGGATTTCAAGCAGCCCGACAAATGTGCGAACGGTATCAAGGACATTCTGCTCCAGCAGTTCCCTGGATTTTTCCAGTTCATGGGAAACGTTGGTTTGCTTCTGATCAATACTCTTGAGACGATTTCGTTCGGCAGCGGCAATCTTCTGCTTCCCTCGGGTCGAGATGATCGCCAATTGCATCATGTTCCTATCAATCGGCCTGATGATAAAATTCTCAACACCGAGGCTCAATGACTCGAGAAGGTTGGCATTATTGATTGTGGTGGAGAGAATAATAATGCCGATTTCTGGTTTTCTCCTCCTGATCTCACGTGAAAACTTCAGCCGTTCTTCCCCCTGTTCAGACAGATCGACACACATGATAGAAACTAACTCCTGCTCCAATATTTTAAGGGCAGACTCGGGAGAGTCCGCAATCAAGCAAAGATAACCGGCTTGCTCAAACAATGCTTTTATTTGTGCGTTCTCTTCCTTTTTGTTGTTTACTACCAACGCACGCAACGATTGGGGAGCCACCATAATATGATCCTTACATTAACAAGTATTAAGCCGTCCTATCACTAAAAACGCCATACTACCTTCTGTATATCATTGTTGAGCAAGTTCCCAAAATTGTTTCCCGAAAAACTCGTTATGCCTGACTTCGCCCGCCTGATTGAGCTTTCCAATAATGTCTTCCACCTTCCCCTTTTCAACTCTCAGGGCCGAAGAAATATCCTCGATATTCCCCGGCCGTCTCTTCAGGTATTCACGAACATCATCTATGCTAACCGATTCAGAGACGTTCGAGGTCGTTTGAGGGGGTATGATAATTTCAGTCTTTGCACCGAACATATCTCTGATTTCTTCCAGGCGCTCACGGGTCAGCGGCTTCGCGGAACGATCGGCAGGAGGGCGTACGACCGTATTGAGTTGGACTGAATCCGGCGCTATTCTCTCGACCGCATGCACGAGGGCATTCAGTTCCTCCGGTGTATCGTTGATGGTGTTGACCAGCAGTATCTCGAGCCAGAATTTGCCCCGGTACTGATGCCGGAATGCAACGAGACCGTCGATAATCGTCTCAATCTTCAGATCG
>CAYWBT010000108.1:0-10401 GCA_964456585.1 uncultured bacterium | reverse complement strand
CACCTTGTTCAACCACGGCTCGAACTCACCATGCAGCTTGGATTCAGGCAGCATGTGCGCCAGCCGGATGAAACCGTCGGAAAAATAGGCACTGTAATCGGGCGCTTCCTGGTCTTCAACCGGATAGGGAAACTGCTTACGGAACCGGTTCCAGAGCGTAGCGTAGAGCCACGGTTCCTGCCTTTCGGCATTCGCGAGCGTCCAGCCATCGGCAATTTTACCGGCATAGTATCGTATCCACCCCTTGGGATGCAGTGAACCCGGTCGCAGCGCATGAAATGGTATCGGTACGATGGAAACAGATTTCGTGGGGGTTGCTCCCGGTGGATGGGACGAGATGCGTTTCTTCTTCGGCACGGAAGTATTCCTCCTTATCGGGCGAGAACCGCTCGTTTGCCTGCCGCTGTAGCAGGCGCTGCTTTCGGTGCATACCGACGGTCTGGTGTGATGCAAAACAAGCCAGGACGGCGCGCAAAAACAGCCGCATCCGTTGGCATCATCACCGGGGATGGCGGTAGACGATTCGCTGAAACAACCGTGAGGCCCAGCACATCTGTAAGATGATACTTCCGTTTCCGATGTTACACAAGTATATTTTTCATTCTCTGCCGGAATCGACAATTCATGGCAAAGGTTGCGATAGACAAGAGACTGTTTGCCGAGATATTGTCTCAGATAGAACGATTACGATTCTATTCTGATTAACAACGCTGCTGATTGAATTGATTCAATGGATACGTATCTCTCAAATGGGATGTTTCGCTGTTTATTAAGCATTTACATAGCAAATATTAACGATGAGTTAGCAGAAAATACTTACTAAAGAACTTGGAATAGGTAATAATTGGTTTATCAATAAGATTGTGGGAAAATTTGACTACTCATGAATTTGATATGGTGAATATCAGATCCAGTCAGAGAAAGTATTGCCAGTGGATGGCAGAACCTGGTCCTCATCTTTCCTCTTAAGAAAGGGAAGCAATGGACAATGAACCCTAAACATGATTTTGTCGGAACAAAAACAATCAGGAAGTATGAGAACGTAACGACCCCTGCCGGGACATTCGAGGGATACAAGATCAGTCAGGATATTGATACAGGGGGAAATCACATTTTAGATATCAATCGCTGGTATGGGGCAGTTGGTCTTCTTCGGCATGAAGAATATTCCAGGGAAACACGACTCGCAGAGAATGGATTATCGATGGTGTCCAGACATTATCACTCGGTTGTGGAACTTACCGGTTTCACGTTGAAATGACGGGGGCATGGAAAACCTTGATTTCTGCCCGTTATATTCGTTCTTTACGTATATAAGATGGGACACTCCCATACCCAAATGATATCAATTTTTTAAACATTAACTAGCCAATATAAGGAGCGGGACCAATGAAACGGCGATCGTTATTGAAAACAGGCTCATCACTCCTTTCTCTGCCACTGTTGTTGAATGCTAATGACCTCCATGCGTCATCCAAGGCTCCGAAAGATGTTTCCACACCTGAAGGACGGGCGATGTATCTCCAGCGCACACTCAAGAAAATCTGCGGTGATCTCGGCCCACGCCCTATCGGCAGCCCTGACTATGAGAAGTCCGCGGAGATCGTGAAAGATGAACTGGCGCGCTCCCTCCCAACGGCATACCTCGATACGTTTCCCTTCGAGCGTTGGAAACTGAACGGCGACGCTGAACTCCTCATCGGCGATCAGTGGTATGAAGCCTATCCCAGCCACGGTTCTTCAGGGACACCTCCGGTGGGTATAACCGGCATCCTGGTTGAGAACAAGGAGAACGGACTTGCATATTCGGTCATTAATCCCATGACAGAAAAACCGATCGGCTATATCGCAGTATTTCCGACCGGGACAGCGCGGCCCCGTCCGTACTATTCGTTCGGTCAAGATGTGAAATGCCTGCCCATATTCACTGTCGGCAATCAGGACCGACCGGCCTTTGAGAACGCTCTTGCACGGAAAACGCTTGTGACAATGAAAGCCGATGTCAAGTTCATTCCCGACACCAAGACCTCCAATGTTGTCGGCACCCTGCCCGGATCGTCAAAAGAAGAGATCGTGCTCATCGCCCATCTCGACACAGTATACAATACACAGGGCGCCAATGACAATACGGCAACGGTGATTGTCATGATGATGCTGGCCCATGCGCTGGCAGGAACAGTTCCGGACAAGACAATCACGTTCCTTGCCACAACTGGTGAGGAGTATAACAAACTCGGCGCAATCAATTATGTCGAACGCCGCAAACGCGAGGGTACCCTCGATGACATCGCCTATGTATTCAATGTCGACTCGTGGACATGGGGGCCGAACCTCGTAATTTACAGCGATGATGTTGAGCTCTGGAACACCGTTACGGAAATCGACAGGAAAGTAAATCCAAAAGGTGTCCCCACCCTTCAGCCTGACGGATTCTGGCTGGATGCACGGCCGTTCCGTGAGACCGGCGCACGGGCGCTCAGCTTTTCCAGTGGAGGCCTCGATGTGAGCACTTTCTGCTGGCACAGGCCGGATGACATTCCCGCAAACGTATCGGTGGAACTCTCGGAGGTGGGATACCAGATCCTGTCATCATTCATAGGTCAGGTAATGGGACTCTAAACAGGAGGAGAACATTGCATCGTTTAACTGTTTTTATATTAGTGTCATCGATAATGCTCGGGCTTGTCATGCCACGCGCCGTTAATTCGCAGATTCGTAAAAAGGCGATCTCGCCGGTGTTTAACAGCGACCGCACAGTCACATTCCGCCTGAAAGCGCCGGAGGCTGACAAGGTCAGTGTCCAAGTCGAGTTCATGTCGGAACCGCAGCCCATGAAAATGACATCCGACGGCATCTGGGAGGTTACCCTTGGTCCCGCGGAACCGAAAATCTATCACTACAGTTTCCTGATCGACGGAGTCAGTGTAATCGACCCACAGAACACGGATGTCAGGGTATCAATGTGGCCTACAACAAGTATGCTGGACTATCCCGGCGATTCACCCATGTTCTATGACGAAAAACCTGTCCCGCACGGCACCCTGCATTATCACCGGTACCGCTCGGAGATGTTCGGCGACAACCGGGGATATTATGTCTACACACCGCCGGGATATGATACCTCGGGCAGGACAAAATATCCTGTACTCTACCTCCTGCATGGTCACAGCTACAAGGAGGACAGTTGGACAGTGGTCGGCCGCGCCCATTTTATCACGGATAACCTCATCGCCGCCGGGAAAGCACTGCCCATGATCATCGTCATGCCAAACGGATATATCCCGCCGGTGTTCGATGGCGGCAAGGGCGAGTGGAGCGACTGGTTCAAGAAGGTGACCCCGCCGTTCGAAAGTCACTTCATCGGCGAGCTTGTTCCCCTTGTCGAGATGCAGTACCCAATCTATACCGATGCCAAACACCGTGCCATTGCCGGGCTGTCAATGGGCGGCGGGCAGTCGGTGTACATCGGGCTCAAAAACCTCAATCTGTTCGCGTGGATCGGCTCATTCAGCTCGTCGGTCTATACGGAATTCCAAGGCACACTGCTTGATAATCCCGAAAAGATCAATGACAGCCTGGAACTGTTCTGGGTCGGTGTCGGGAAGGACGATTTCGTGCTCGATATGAATGAAGCATTTGTCGCCCTACTGGAATCGCTTGGGATCGAACATGAGTCACGGCTGACCGAGGGGAATCACACCTGGTGGGTATGGCGGAACTACCTGCATGAGTTGCTCCCGAAACTGTTCCGGTAAACGTTTGGTACATATACGTGGGGATGCTGCTTTATGCAGTATCGTGTATTCAGCCGACCCCAATAACAAGACTGCGAAACTTGGTATGACTTGGCTGAAAATCACCTAGGGTATGTTCAATTACCCCAGCACCCTCCGTTTAAGCCAATCCCTGATTAAAGGAGTTTTCTTCTGTGACATCCCGTGAACGCTATCTCGCCATGATCCGCAGGGAACCGGTTGACATCGTTCCCCGTGTCCCGATACTGATGCAGTTCGCCGCCGAATACATCGGCTCGAATTACGGGGCGTTCGCCTCTGATCACCGTATACTCGTCGAGGCAAACATCCGGTGCGCGGAGGATTTCGGTTTCGACCAGGTTTCTGTCATTTCCGATCCATACCGTGAGACACAGGGTTTCGGCGCTGAAATAGTGTATGTCAAAGACGGTGTTCCACGGTGCCCGAAACCACCGCTTGGGGATAGCCGCAACCTCGCGCTCCTCAAGGATCCTGATCCGCTCGTATCGGAACGGATGCGTGACCGGGTCGATGCGGTCAGGCTGTTCAGGGAGCGAACCGGCGACATGTATTCCATTCTGGGCTGGGTAGAGGGCCCGGCGGCTGAAGCGGCAGACCTTCGCGGTGTCAGTACATTCCTTGTCGACCTGCTTGACGATGATGATTTCTGCTGCCAGCTTATGGACCGCTGTCTCGACACCGGAATTGCTTTTGCCAAAGCCCAGCTTGAGGCCGGGGCGGATACTATCGGAGTTGGTGACGCCATCGCGAGCCAGATGTCACCGGACATGTACGAGCGGTTTGTCCTTCCCCGCGAGCAAGTGCTGGTGGATTCGATCCACAGCATGGGTGGACTGGTCAGGCTCCATATTTGCGGCAATATCACCCACCTTCTGCTGGGTATAGCAACACTCGGGATTGACGTCCTCGATGTCGACCACATGGTGGATATGGCCGACGCACGGCGCATCCTCGGTAATGCGGTTACTCTGGCGGGAAACATCGATCCGGCAGCAGGCATGCGGTACGGCTCGCCAGAGAGTATCCGAGAAAACATACGCGAAACATACAAGACTGTCGGCAATCCCCACCTTGTCACCGCCGGATGTGAAATACCCTCAGGCACTCCCAATGAAAACCTCAGCGCCCTCTGTGAGCCGATCAGCGGTATGTGAGCCAAAGGCCGCGCTATCACCTGACTCACATACAATACAAACCATGCTACTTATTTGAAACCTCCGCAGCACATTTTTGTCATATACTGATAGTAACATCTTATCCAGGCAACCCTAAATTTTGAACAGGGAGGTTCTCATGAAAAGCGTGGTAACATGGTTCGAGATCCCTGTCACTGATTTCGACAGGGCAAAGAAATTTTACGGGGTTAAAGAATCCGGTGAAGCAATTTGGCCTGAAAAATCATTCAAGTATACTGTAGGTCTCGACAGATTCTGGAGCCATGGGAAATTTGATGAATTATACGTTATCGGCGAAAAAATTAATAACATTTATCCTATGCGCTATGGCTTTGAATGGAAAGATGACCAGTTATTAATCTATAAAATAAAAAGTGTTAACGTAGATACGACGGTAGAACGTGAAGAAGAACCCTTATTTATTCTGACTCCACAATGAATTATGTAATTGTTTCTCATTGTTCTAAGATCGTTTAACTAATATTGTTAGTCCATTAAGTTATCTTGAACCTTTATTTTATTAACTGTTTTTTTTACGAATATCTTCCTCAATATTTCTTACATTCTGTCCTCTTATTAAATCTTCGTAAATCAAAAAAGTTTTATATTCATTGTTTGTGAGAAACATCAACGATGTGAGTACTTTGTTTAAATGAAGTGCCACATCAATTAGTTCCTTTTTTTAAAATCTGCTCATAAAATACGTTTCAAGCCGAAGTACCGGTGCGGGATTTTTTTAGATCAGCGTAACAAATGTTTTGCGAATAGGTGGGAACCGTAATAAATTCATTTCATATGTTCAGTGGGGCGACAAACCTGAGACCGGTGTATTGTTTCTGTGGAGGATGTATGAAAATTGTGGAGAAGCCATGGGGGCGTGAACTCTGGATCGCGCATACCGAGCAGTACGCACTCAAGATAATCGAAGTTAAAAAGGGGCACCGCTCAAGCCTGCAGTATCATGAGAAAAAACATGAACACATCTATATCGATGAGGGCAGGCTCGAGGTCGAGTGGGAAAACGACACGGGCAAGATGGAAACCAGGGTGCTCGAGCCGGGCGATGTTATCGAGAACAAGCCGGGCAGAAAACACCGGGTGACCCCGCTCGAGGATGTCCGCCTGATAGAGGTCAGCACACCCGAACTCGATGACGTCGTGCGCGTCGAGGATGATTATAACCGTTAACACTGAGAGGTCATGAGACTGTCATGGCGGAGAAAATCGTGATATTTGGCGCGGGAGCGACCGGGCGCGGTCATGTCGGATTGCTGGCATGGCAGGCGGGATACGAGATCGTGTTTGTCGACCGTAATCCCGAACTTGTGAATGCCCTGAAAGAATCCGGCGGCTATCGTGTCAGGCTTTACGGGGACCAGAGACAGGACATATCGGTCTCCGGCTTCCGGGTGTATCATTCCGAGCAGAGAAGAGCGGTGGCGGATGAGATCACCGACGCCGTTCTGGTACTGACCGCCGTCTTCGACCAGAACCTCTCCGATGTGGCGCGCACGCTCTCCCTGGCAGTTGGCGCCTGCCGTGAAGCCGGCCGGTCTGACCCCCTGAACTGCATTGCCTGTGAGAACATGATGGACAGTTCATCGGTTCTGGGTAGGCATGTGCTGTCGAATCTCTCCGGGGAAGATGCGGCGTTTTGCCGGGAGTACTTTGGTTTCCCCGATTGCATGATCAGCCGAGTCGTTCCCCGTCCCGAACCCGATCCGCTGATGATTGTCGCCGAGGACTATAACGAGTGGACCGCCCGGAGGGAAACGTTCAGGGGAGAGAAGCCCGGCGCATTGACCGCACTCGAATTGGTGGACAACCAGACAGCGCGGCTTGAACGCAAACTCTTCATCCACAATGGCGGGCACGCGGTATGCGGGTATATCGGATTTCACCGTGGCTGGCGATTCATTCATGAAGCGGTGCACGACGAGGTTGTCGCCGAACATGTTCTGGGCGCACTGGACGAACTGGGTGCTGTTGTTCAGCACAAGCACGGCTTTACCGCTGCATCGATCGATGCGTATAAGAACGACCTGGTACGCCGCGGTTCTGTTCCGGAAATGCGCGATGAAATTCTACGAGTCGTTCGCGACCCGATCAGAAAGCTCTCGCCGGTGGAACGCCTCGTCGCTCCTGCCGCACAAGCTGAGGAATACGGGCTGAAGCATGAGTGGATTGTCCGGGGAATAGCCGCCTGCCTAAAGTATCGTCATGACAGCGACAGCCAGTCGCTGGAACTGGCGAAATTGCTTGAGGAGCGGGGACTGCCTTTTGTGCTCGGCGACATCTGCAAGATCGATCCTCAATCGACCCTCGCAGCCGATATTGTCGCTGCCTGGAATGGTTGGCATATGCAGAGAGGAAATTCTTCATGAAGAAACTGGATAACGAGATCATCCGGATGATGAACGCCGACCTGGATGAACGGGAAGAACGCATCAGGCGGGTTGTCTATGATGCGATCGACGGCCTCCCGGAACCCGACTTGTCGGAACATGTGGTGGCGACCTATTTTGTCGTGGCGCATAACCAGTCGCCGGCACAGGTGGGGAAGGAAATAGCCTACCACATGACGAGCGGTGTTCGGACATCCCCGCCCGACTCACTCCTTGCCAGGTGCAGCGGCGAGGTTGTCGACAGCGTTGAGTTCGACACCGGGGGAAGAATCGGTCTGGTACGCGTGGCGTTTCCCCTGCTCATGCTCCGGCATGAGAACGGTGACCTCTACACCAGCGACCTCCTCCATATCATCGCCGGCGCCGGAGTATTTGCGCTGATGGAACACGCGGATGTCAAACTCGTTCATGTCGCCATGTCCGAGGACACACTGCGCCTGTTTCCCGGTCCCGCCCATGGTTCGAACGGTATAAGGCGACTAACCGGGCTTGCGGACGGTGACATTGCCTTCGGCACTATCATCAAACCCTGTACGGGAATCACCCCCCGAGAAGAAGCGGACATCGTGGGCGAACTGGTCGGGAATTGGTTCTTCATATTCATCAAGGAAGATGAAAACTACCTGCCCGGCGTTTCGTTCGCTCCCCTGAAGGAACGGCTTCGCCTCGTGATGGAAACGGTTCGGCGTGTAACGGACGAGACCGGGGGAAAGGACGTCGTTTTCGCCCCGCACATCACTGCGCCTCCGCACCTGCTCGGGGATGCTGTCCGGACAGCTGTCGATGCAGGGTGTAACGGCCTGATGCTCAGCGAATACTATACCGGCGGTTCATACCGCATGGTCCGTGAACTGACCCGGAACAATCCCCGTCCTCCGGTGCTGTACGGCCATAACGGCGGAATCACCGTTCGCACTCGCCATATTTACCGTGAGGTACTCGATCTTTTCGCGCGGCTTGACGGCATCGACATGCGGCAGACTGCGCCGCTGACATTCGGTCGGGGACTCCTGCGGCCATTCGGCCTTGAGTGGCGCAAGTGCGAGCAGGTGCTCGGCAGTCCGCTGGGCGGACATCAACCGGTTATGATCACCCGTGCGGGCGGCCTGGATCAGGGTAATATCATACAAAATCTTATCGATGTTTCTTCCGGAGCGGGTGTGGAACACTATCTGTTTCTGGCGGGATCGGCGATTAACGGGATAAAGAATGAGAATGGCGTATACGATTCATCGCTGGGAGCCGAAGCGATGCGTCAGGCGCTCGCAGTCCACCGAGAAGGTGTCTTTACCGAAATAACCGCTGATCATGTGCCCGAGCTGAAAAAGTATGCCGCATCACAGGGTATGACCGCGCTCGTCACCGCCCTGTCCCAGCGGTATGATCACTGATCCGGCAGGCAGAACGAATCGTGAATATGTTCGTGATTTTCATGCAGCATTAAATAACCTGATGGAGAGATATGAAACTTGTTGCCATGCGTGGCATGCTTGAAAATGCCGTGTCCGAAGGATATGCCGTACCGTCATTCTGTGTTTGGAACGCCGAGTCGATGGCGGCTGTTCTTCGCGTCGCAGCGAGAATGGAAGCGCCGGTCATTCTCATGAACGGCCCCGGCGAATTTCCCCTGCTATCCCCGGCCGACCTTGCCGGTATCGCCAGTGCGCTGAATGCGGGAGAGAATGGTCCCGTTGCACTGCACCTCGATCACGGCGATTCCCTTTCCCTCGTTGAGGACTGCCTCGAGGCGGGATATACTTCGGTAATGCTGGATTTCTCAACACGCACCTTTGAAGAGAACACCCGGGCGCTGAGAACGGTTGTCGAGATGTCGCATCCACGTGGGGTGACCGTCGAGGGAGAAATCGGGTCCGTGGGGAAGGTTGAAGATTCCTCGCTCGAGGGGAGCCTGACTTCAACGTTGACCGATCCCCGGGAGGCGCTCGAGTATGTCCGGATAACCGGTGTCGATGCGCTCGCGATATCGATCGGGAACGCACATGGAAATTACACGAAACTTCCCCGTCTCCGGTTTGATATCCTTGCGGACGTTTTCTCCCTCGTGAACATCCCGCTCGTTCTGCACGGTGGTTCGGGAACGCCCGACGAGGACATACGGAAAGCCATTTCGCTCGGTATCACAAAAATAAATGTCGCGAGCGAACTCGTCCATACCGTCCGTACATCCCTCATGGAGCAGTGGGAAGCAGGTCGAAACCTCTGGATACCCGCCGCAGAAGTGGATGCGATAAAGGAGATGGAATCGGTTGTCGAGAAATGGATCATGAAAGCCGGTGCAGCCGGACGAGCATCATAGACTATCACCCACTAACTATACAGGAGAAGAACCATGCGACTTTGTTTGAATGATTCGGGCATCGGCGGGAGTTACCGCACGATGACGACAGAACGGCTCAAGTCAGTCTACGATATCGGATACCGGGTAGCGGGCATCGGCTGCGATTTCAACGCCACCGATGATGATATTCGACGAGTAAAAGGTCTGTTTGACGAGGTAGGGCTGGCAGTCGGCCCCATGGGCATGGGAGGATCCACCATCAGCCCGGACAAGGAGAGACAGGCGCGCATGAAACAACGGCTTGCCGAAGCGCTCAAAATTGCAGGGAAGCTGGGAATTCCCTCGCTCCGATACTCGGTTGGCAGTATGCATCCCACTGATGTCTGGCGCCACCACCCGGACAACCACACGCAGCAGTCAATGGATATGCTCGTTGAGAGCGTACGCGACCTAGTACCTATCGCGGAGGATGCGGGCTGCATGCTCTGCCCGGAGACCAACGCCTGGACCATCGTGAACAGCATCGAGCGCATGAAGGAGTATGTCGATCGGCTCGACTCCCCCTACGCCAAGATCATCTTTGACCCGGTGAATCACATGAATCCCCAGCGGGTATTCGAGTCGAGACGCTGGATGAAGTGCGCCATTGCGTACCTCGGTGATCGAATCGGTGTGCTGCATGTGAAGGACGTTCAGGTGATGGATAACTACATGATCCACATTGAAGAAGCGCCCATGGGCACCGG
>CAYWBT010000107.1:0-10675 GCA_964456585.1 uncultured bacterium | reverse complement strand
TACGAATCTCCGGCGCCAGTCGTATCGACAACGTCGACATGTTTCGTCTCAAGCGCCTGTACCCTGCCGTTTTCACAGATGATCGAGCCGTTATTACCGGTTTTGACCAGGGTGATGGGTGACATCCCGGCGAGTTTCCCGCAGGCATCTTCAAGTGTGGCAGCGCGGGTGATAGAGCGCGCCTCGGCCTCGTTGACAAAGAGGTAGGTCAGCAGGGGAAGCCATTCGTGAAGGTGATCCCACCGTTCCCGGGAATCCCACTGGGGATCGAGCGATGATGTTATACCGTGATCCTGTGCGGCGGCGAGGAGCGAGGTGATTTCCGGTAGCAGCCGCGTCTGCAGGTAGGGTGCCGAGAAATGGATGTGGTCAAAATCTTTGAGCCGCGAACGATCGATATGTTCGGTGCCAAACTCGGTCAGAGTGCCGGGATAGGTAACCTGCGTCCGGGTGTTCTCGTAAATGAGATTCACTGTCACCCCAGTTTTGACGCTGGCGATCCGGCTGATCAGCCCGGTATCGATATGGAAATTCTCCATCTCGCGCAGCATGAAATCTCCGTAATCGTCCATCCCGGCAATACCCATAAATGCGGCGTTTCCGCCGAGACTGGCATACGCGCAGGCGCAGATTGGTGTTGCCCCGCCAATGGTGAGCTCGAACGATTCGCAGGTGATTTCATGGTCGATGACAGGGAGGGATTCGAGCCCGCCCATGATAATATCGACATTAATGTCGCCGATAAAGAGTAGTTTTTTCATCACCGGTTTCCTGGTTCCTTATGGTGAGTAACGCATGAAAAAAATGTGTCTATACCTATTCAAAATATAGGGAAAAATGGCAGAGTTCACAAGCGTTGCAACCGAGTACGAATGAAATCACCCGTACGTGGGGCGACGAGAGCGGTGCCGCTGACGGGGTGCATGTCGTGCCGTGCTCAACGGACGTCGAACGAGAAGAGGTGCACCTCGGGCAAATCCCAGGTTGTTTCCGGTACAAAGCGGAGTGCGCTGGTCTCAATATCGATCGGGATTTTCACCGTGCGCTGGTAGTTGTCATTCACGCGATAAACGGTATCCCACGAGCCGCTGCCGTTCAGGGCCTCGATGCGGAATGACCTGACCAGACACGCGGGCATCGTACGCTGCTGCTGGTCGAGCGGGTAGTAGCACCGCATGTCGAGCAGGTCATAGTGAAAGTGCTTGAGATGTTCGGTAATGCCCCGGTTCAGGTTGCTGTCGAACACGAGCCGCATTGACCGGATAGCCGCCGGCTTCTCGAACGTGTATTGCACCCAACCCTCGCACGAAATCGTGCATCCGTTGTCCTCATCGCCGACCGAGCGGTCGTGGCCGTTGCGAAGCGGTTCGGGATCACCTTCGGAAGCAGTCAGGCTGGCGGAGCGCGACAGCTCGGGAATATCGCGAACGAGCGAGGGAATGTAGCAATCGTCATCCATCAAAACCTGCTGGAGTTCCGATACGCTCTTTTCGGCGACACCACGCGGTGTCAACGAATCACGCACTGCCAGGTATGCGGCGACGCCGACCGCCTGGGCCATGATCGCCCCGGTCGCCATGACACGGCTCGAACTCATGGCAAGGTGGGTGGCACTGATATTCCTCCCGGCAAAGAAGAGGTTCTCGATATTCCGTGAATACAGGCACCGGTAGGGAATACCGAAGGGCGACGGTGTCGGGTGATAGATAGTGCCGAGTTCACGGTTGTAGAAACCCGCCGGATCGTGCTCGTCCATCGGAAAACCGCCGTACGCAACCACATCCTCGAACTTTCCGCCGGCCCTGACATCGTTCATGGTGAGCACGTGATCGCCGTTATAGCGCCTGCTCTCCCGTTTGCCCGGGAGGAATCCCAGCCAGTCGAGCGCGAGGTTACCGGCATCGAACTTCGTACAGTGGTTTTTAACATGATCCCAGACGCCGAAAGCGATCTTCAGAAGCTCGTCGCGCAGCTCCTCCGCATCGTTGATGGTATCCCGCTCACCGCCAATATCGATCCACCAGAAGTAGTCCTTGCGGATATTATGAAACCGCTTTGGCATGTCTTCTTCGGATGGATATGAGTAGGCCCACGTCGGCGGAATGAATGACTGAGGGGTGTCGTATTCACGGGCGTTTATGAGGACGCTCATACCTTGATGCTTGTGGTCGGGTGTGAAGGGAGCGGCATCCTCGCCGAACTCCCGGTCGGATTCCCGGCCGATACGAAATTCGGCGCCTGAGAGGGGGGCAAGAATCGAATCGCCGGAACAGTCGGCGAACAGTTCCGCCTCAACAGTATGCCAGGTTTCTGTCGTAAGCTGCCATACCTTCACCGAGCGGATGCGGTTGCCGGACATTTCGAGCTGGTTGCAGGTGCTGTTGAGCAGCAGGGTGATATTCGGTTCGAACCGCACTTTTGCATAGAGGATACTGTCCCAGATGGAGTAGTTCGACAGGGGGTTTCGATAGCTGTTCTCGAGGCTGATCTCCTCGAGGATTCCGGTCTCACGGTTGTTTAATCCCTGTGCGCCGCAGATGGGGACGCGTATCTCGCTCGATGCATTGCCCCCCAGCATGGGGCGGTCCTGAATGATTGCCACCTTGAGGCCGTGGCGCGCCGCAGTGACCGCGGCACACATGCCGGCAATTCCGCCGCCGACAACGCAGAAATCGACCGTGTGGTTAATGGTGCGCATTGATGACTCCATATCTGTTTTCGGTTAGTTTAAAATAATGTGACACATGGGTAATGGGTACATGCCTTATGTGTATCGTTTCCGGTGTGTGGTGAGCCGCCAGCCGATTCCGCCGGCGATCGCAATGAGCAAAAAACCGAATACATACAGCACCGGTGAAACGCGGTTCTGTAAAAAAGTAAGCGCAAGTATGAGAATTCCCATGATACCGACTGTCCAAGCCAGCATCCGGGCCGGCAACTCGGACGTTTCGGGCTTTTCAAGTGCTATCTGCGACAGTGCATGCTCTTCCACCCGTAACCAGCCGTGATGTGTCACCCGGATCCGCCACACCAGCACAACGAGGATCAATACCGGGATCACGACGCCGACCAGCATTTCGGCGCTCCGGCTGTTTGCCTGAATCCAGCGGGAGAGCGGTGTTGTCAGGGCGATTCCCGACAGGAACCCTCCCGGGTTGAGACCGAATTTGAGGGTAATACCGGCGATGAAACAGGTCCCCGCTGTCAACCAGACAGCTTTCGTGTCGATACGGGGTGAGAGCATCCCGAACACGGTCGGTGACAGGAGGGGCACCATCATGAGCCCTCCCACGGAGAGCACGACATTTTCAACGCCTCCCAGGTTCGGAACACTGAGCGCAACGCCGATCAGTATCAGGCCGAGAACGGTCGTCATAATCCTGCCCACGAGAACGAGGTGTCGTTCACTCGAATCGGGTTTGAGAAGCGGCCGGTAGAAGTCACGGGTCAATACACCGGAAAAGACGTTAAGCTGCGAGTCGATCATAGAGGCGGTCGCCGAGAACATAGCGGCGAGCATGAGGCCCACGACACCCGGCGGGAGGACTTCACGGCAGGCCAGGATGTAGGCTTCCTTGGGATCGGCATCAGGATTGACGAGACGGTACATCATGGGTGGCAGCATCCAGATAAAGGGGCTGACCAGGTAGAGAGCGCCAAAGAGCCAGGCAGACCGCTTTGCATCACGCTCCGAGGAGACGCAGATGAAGCGCTGGGCGAATCCCCACTCGCCGCCGATCGAGAAGAACTGTATGGCAACCCAGCAGCAGAGAAAAAACCAGGTAAACTCCCCGGCTGTCGGCGAGAGGAATCCTTCGGGCGCCCGCTCGATGAATCCGGTGAATCCACCGATACGTTCGTGCACAATTATAAGGGGGATGACTATGGCGACCGCAAGGGAAAGAACGATAAACTGGAGAACATCGGTCATGAGAACCGCCCACAGACCGCCTACGACCGTATAGATCACCACGATACAACCAAAGAGCAGGAGCGCCCAGGAGACGGCAAGATGACCGGTGACCGGATCCCGGAAAAAGTATCCTTCGGGCACCGGGACGAGTGCGCTTAAAAGAACGGCCACTGAGTAAAGGGCGACGCCGATGGCGAGCATTTTGTAGACTATGCCGGTCCAGGTGTAAAACTGGAGCGCAACTCTGCCGAAGCGGAGCTCGACGAATTCTGCTCCGGTGGTGACCCCGATCCGTTTCCAACGGCCCGCCACCAGGTAGCCTGCCAGCATCGCCGCGATACCGTTACAGAGATTGATGCTGATGCCCACCATGCCATGTTTATAGGCAATGCCGCCCCAGACGACGAACGTACCGGCAGAGAACATGGTCATGAAGCTGCTCAGTCCGGAAACCCACCAGGGCGACTGTCCGCCTGCTGCGAACATATCGCGCGAATTTTTGATCTTGCCGCCAAATATTCCACCGATGACGAAAACACCCGCGACGTACATCAAAAGGACAAGGTAATCAAGACCGGTCATAATCTCAAATTTCTTTAAAGAAAGTTATCTCATATCGTATGTCATTGTATCAGAATAAATATCATCTAAATATATAAAATGATGCCCTATAATACATAAATAGGCGCGATGAAGTCAATGAAAACTAAGGAATACTGAAACAAGACTTTGATAAAGCATATATACGGAGCAGCGTATTGACTATCTGTGTATAAAAAGGTAGAAAATCAATTGCATGAAAGAAGTAATTAGCCTATAATCATGGGTATAATCCTATCTGTGAAATCGATGTACTTCACCATGAATCATTATGAAACGAGAGATATGGGAGGTGATTATGGCGGGAACAGTATCGATCAATCGCCGAACCTTCATTAAATGTGGACTTTCCGCGATTGCGGTGCCTGCAATCGTACCGCGGCATGTTCTGGGAGGGCAGGGGTATACTGCGCCCAGCGACCGTCTGACCAAGGCGGTCATCGGTGTCGGCGGCATGGGAAAAGGCCACCTTCAATCGATCAATACTGAGGCGAAGACCCTGGCAGTCTGCGATGTGGATGCACAACACCTCGAGGAGGCGCTCGAACTTGCCGACCCGGGAGTAAGCGGATACCGTGATTTCAGGGAGGTTCTCGATCGTCCCGATATCGATATCGTCCATATTGCGACACCGCCGCACTGGCACGGGCTGATTTCAATCGCCGCCGCCGAAGCGGGCAAGGATATCTGGTGTGAGAAACCCATGACCCGCACCATCGGCGAAGGAAAAAAGGTTGTCGAGGCGGTGCAGCGGAACGGACGCATATTCCGGCTTAACACATGGTTCCGCTTTCGGAGCGGCTTCTACGGTATGGAGACGACAGTAAAGCCGATCAAGAAGCTGGTTGACAGCGGCATGCTGGGCTGGCCACTGAAAGTTACCATCAGCGGCACGACCGGTTTCGACTGGAAATTTTACTGGTGCGGCCGGACTGACCTTACGTGCGAACAGATACCTCCCGAGCTTAACTATGACATGTGGCTCGGTCCCGCACCCTTTAAACCCTACCACCCGCACCGTGTGCACCAGACATTCCGCGGATACTGGGATTACGACAACGGCGGATTGGGAGACATGGGACAGCATTACCTCGATCCCGTGCAGTACCTCCTCGGCAAGGATGAGACGAGCCCGGTCGAGATCGAGACGGATGCTCCGCAGCAACATCCGGATGCCGCGACAACCTGGCACTGGATACGATTGAAGTATGCCGACGGATGCGAAATATTTCTCGATGGCGATAACAAGAACACGGATGCCGCGTTTATCGAGGGCCCGAAAGGAAAACTCTATCGTGGTTTCACATCCGATATCCCCGACCTCGAGAAGAAGCTCGCCGCTTTTCCCGATCCGGAGCCACGGATTACCGATTTTCTCGAAGCTGTTAGAACACGACGAAAATTCGCGCTCAACGAGGATAACGGCCACCGTTCCTGCACGATCGTGAACCTTGCGGCATGCGCGGTTCGATTGGGGAGAATCCTGCGATTCGATCCGGTGAAGCAGCGGTTTATCGGCGACGACCAGGCGAACCGTCTCATCGATCAACCCATGCGGGCGCCCTGGTATCTCTGAGCGCTGCGGCCGGCTGACTGTGGGGGTGGAAATATATAAAGTGACAGCTACATGGATGATAGGGAAGTTATTCGATAGGAGAAGATAATGTTCATGGGGATACAACGAGCAGGACTGCCCTCAGCGATCGTGCTGTTGATCATCGTGTTATGGGTGACGACCGCAGGTGCTGAGACCGGCGTTTCAGATGTTCTCGATCGCATACCCGCTGAGTCTGCCGCTGAAACCGAAAACAACAATGCCACACTGGTAAGACTCGGCCCCGCAGCCATCAGGAGCCTCTGCGGCATGCTCGTTCCGATCGGTGCCGGTGACGATTCAAGGGTGCGGTATGCCCTGCATGGCCTGGTAATGTATGCCGGACGTCCCGGGGCGGAGAAAGAGCGCACGATGTTGACAGGCGCGCTTATCGATGGCCTCGCTGCCGCCGTGAACGGGGAAGTGAAAGCGTTTCTGATTCGCCAGTTGGCGCTCGTGGGAAAACAGGATGCAGTCGGTGCCATCTCTCCCTATGTATACGATGAAGAACTCTGCGAACCGGCGACACAGGCGCTCCTGGCCATTAATACAGAGGGTGCGGTACGAGAAATTGTCCGGGCATTACCGAAAGTACGTGGTAAAAGCCTGCTCACCATTGTCCAGGCGCTCGGCGAACTCCGCGCACGGCAGGCATCAAAAGACCTCATCCGACTCGCGGAGAGTGATGAACCGGAGGTTCGATCGGCCGCACTTCAGGCCCTCGCAAACATCGGCGAACCGGATGCTGAGAAACTTCTTGCAGAGGCGATGGAAACAACATCGACTTTCGAGCGCGCACAGGCGGCCTCACGCTACCTGCTCTATGCCCGGCGCCTCGCCGAAAGGGGCGACACCGAACGGTGTGCCGCGATATGCCGTCATCTTATCGAAACCCGTACGACACCCGACGATGTCAACCTGCGGTGTGCAGCACTGGGAACGCTCGTCGAGACGCTGGGAGACAGGGCGCTCAGCGACCTGATTAATGCGGCAGGCAGTCCGGAGCACGAGATTCGCGGAACCGCCATCGGGCTTGCGCATCGAATATCGGGCACCAAAGCTACCGCACGATGGATACAAAAAATGGACGAGGTTTCCCCGGAAATCCGGGCCGAGATCATTACCATGCTTGGCGAACGTGGTGATAACGCCGCAATTCCGGTCATTGTTGAAGCGCTCACCGACGACAATGAATCAATACGCCTGGCTGCAATACCTGCCGCCACCCGTCTCGGTGGAATTATTGTTCTCGGAGAAATCCTCGATGCGTTGCGTACCGGCAGTGAACAGGAAATAGAAGTGATCACACGGGAGTTGATGAGCCTTTCCGGAAGACAGGTGACCGGCGTTCTCGCCATGCAACTGCCCGAAATGCCCCTGCGCCAGCAGGTTGCGCTTCATGAAGTGCTTGCGGCTCGGGGCGATACCTCACAGCTTGACGGTGTTTTCACCCTGGCGGGAAATCCCGATAGTTCTGTCAGCATCGCCGCGATGGATGTACTCGGACAGATGGCTGGCTTTGATGATCTCAAACGACTAGTTGATATCCTCGTCGCAGCACGGGATGAAGAAGTGCGTGCAGCAGCAGAGCGCATGGTGGTTTCGGTCACCGCAAGGATTCCTGACCGGGATACCTTCATCCCGCTCTTCAATGGGAAGGATCTCACCGGCTGGACGGGGAACACGGTCAGCTATGTTGCCGAGGAAGGCAGGATTGTTCTCGATCCGGATAGGAAAAGTGCGGACAGCGAAAGCAGCGGAAACCTCTATACGGCGGGGCTATACAGCAATTTCATCCTGCGGTTTGAATTCAAGCTGACCCCCGGGGCAAACAATGGCCTGGGAATCCGAACACCCCTGAAAGGTGATGCGGCATATGTCGGGATGGAACTCCAGATACTCGATAATACCGCCGATAGGCATCGTGATCTCCAACCGTACCAGTACCACGGCTCCATCTACGGGGTCGTACCGGCAAAGCGGGGTTACCTCAAGCCGGTTGGAGAATGGAACTACGAGGAAGTGATCGCCTTGGGCAGGCGGATTGTTGTCAACCTGAACGGCGTCCTCATCGTCGGGGCGGATATCGATGAGGCCTCTACGCCGAATACCATTGACGGAAGAGATCATCCGGGACTCAAGAGAACGTCGGGACACATCGGATTTCTGGGGCATGGTTCACCGCTCGAGTTTCGCAATATCAGGTTACGTGAGTTGGAAAATTCCCGGGAGTGAAACTCGCTGGTAACACCTCTTTCATAGAATGCACACGATAAAAACATTAGGGAGAATATAATCATACTCATCTAAAGTACTATTATTATTTAACTAAACATATTTCACCATATTAAAAAAAGAAGGAGAAAACAAACCGTGGGACAGTTACCTTACGAGTTGCGCTTCTGTCATAAGTTCAATCTGCACAAGCTGCTCAGTATGTTGATCGATGATAACGATATCGAATCGATAGCGCGGATATACGGCGTGGAAACTGCTGAACTTAAACGTGTTGAAGATTCCTTCACCGCCACTATTGCCGAGACTGCCAACGATCTTGGAAAGCGGTTTCCCCAGTCTGATGTACCCCTCCGTCTGGTCGCAATCGGTGATTCCATCACAAGCGACCGTGAAAGCTACGCCAAGATTCTCAACATGATGTGGAAAGATTCGCCAAACCGAAAAGTCATCGACTGCGGCATATCGGGGGACACCACGTCGAATATCATAAACCGGTTCTATTCAACCGTGTTGATCGAAGAATTTGACTGGGCCGTCATCTTCCTTGGAACGAACGATGCACGGGAACTCGAGGGTGATGATATCTCGAACATCAGCCTGACAGAATTCAAGCGAAACATGACCTACTTGTCGGATACCCTCCTGAAAGCCGGTAAGAAACTGATACACGTTACCATCCCGCCGGTCGACAGCACGAGACTCCAGGCGTTCTTTGTGGGAGCGAACTGGGTGTACAATCTGGAGCGAATCAAAGCAACCAACGATTTCATACGGGAACTCTCGGAAAGCCGCGGAACGTTCCTTGCCGATTTGGCGATAGCAATCGACTCGTATGATGGCGAAATCCTTGAATCCGACGGCATCCATATCAATAAAAACGGCCATAAACTACTGACTGAAATGTTACTTAAAATAGTATCGTGAGCGTGCAAAAGCGACAGTTTCTGTCGCTGTCCGGTCATGTTCCTGCAAGGACAATGAACGGCGTGCGAGAACGTACGTTCCGATGAATCGTTTGACGGACGTCGCATGAGGCTGCTTTACCGTGTCCAGAGGAACCGTGGGAAGCGGTCTCAGATGGGCCACGGGGAAACGAGATGAAGAAAAAAACCAGGAAAACCAATGCCGTCCGCATGCTCGAAACAAACGGGATCGCCTACGAACTGCGGACATATGAGGTAGATGAGCATGACCTGAGCGGCGGTTATGTCGCCCGTGAGATCGGATTTCCACCGAGCCAGGTATTCAAGACGCTGGTTGTGCGCGGCGATAAAACAGGTGTATTCCTCGCCTGTATACCGTCCGATACCGAGTTGAATATTAAGGAACTGGCAATGGTCAGCGGAAATAAACGGGTTGAGATGATCCCGGTGAAGGAACTCAGTGCGCTGACAGGCTATGTGCGCGGCGGTGTCTCGCCGGTCGGGACCAGGAAGGAGTATCCAGTCTATCTCGACAGCAGCGCTTCCCAATTTCAGGTCATCTCACTGAGCGCTGGAATTCGTGGGTGCCAGGTGCTGATAAATCCCAAAGACCTCTCCACGATCCTTACCGTACACCATCATGCCATCACCCACTGATGGAAACCTGTGGCGCAAAGAGATAGTGAGGTGGAGGTACCACGGTAAGCTTATGCCATATAGAAGGCGGTTTTACGTGCTCCGCAGAGAAGGTTCAAGCGCGACAGTTACGGTTCCGTACCGAAGACACTGCCCGGGATGTGCGGCATGCTATTTTTGAGAGGATTCAAGAAAGTTTTCATAGTCCTCGGCGCTCATGAGACTATCCATATCGCCGGGATCGGATGGTTTGATCTTGACCATCCATCCCTCGTCGTAGGGCGCCCTGTTTACCAGTTCAGGCGCATCTTCCAGGGTATCATTGACCTCAAGCACTTCACCGCCGAGGGGTACAAGAAGTTCGGTGACAGTTTTATTGGACTCCACCGCGATGGGTTCACCTTGCTCGAGAGTACTGCCGGCCTCGGGAAGCTCGATGTACACAATTTCCCCGAGTTGATCCTGTGCGTAATCGCTCATGCCGATCACCACATGGTCGTTCTCCATGCGTGCCCAGGCATGGTTTTCAGAATAGCGGCAGGAATCGGGAAAGTTGAGTTCAAATAGTTGTTTCATAACGTTCTAGGCTCCTGTGAGAAAGGAAGGGTGACCGGTGCATACGCTGGTAAATTACACGTATCGAGGTGCAGGGTGCAAGGTGAAAATGTCCCCCGCAGTAAAAATGGGAACAGATGATACTTCAGCGTAGAGTATCGCCCCCTCTGCACTCCCCCCTCATCAAGTAACAAATATCAAGGCACAAGTGTTCAA
>CAYWBT010000106.1:0-10758 GCA_964456585.1 uncultured bacterium | reverse complement strand
GGTTTCATGGCATCTGACAATCTTGTTCAACCGGACACCCATCATTACTGCTGGGAGACATCACGACTACCGGGTTCGTTTCCCGAGGAGTATAATGTCACGGAGATCCTCAGCAGTGCGGGCCGCGAGCCATCGCTTGGGGAAATGGTGGTCATGGATGATCTGAGCAATCGACGAGAGTGCGCGGAGGTGGAAATTACGCTCGTCGCGCGTCCCGACTAAAATGAACACTGTGGTAATCTCGTTGAACGTATCGCTGAACACTATTCCGGGTCGGCAGCGGGCGAGAAGAATATCGAATTTTTTCTCGCCGTCGATAATTATATGCGGTATTGCCAGCCCCGGGGCAATAATGGTGCTGTATTCATTTTCCCGCTTGAAGAGAAGTTCATTAATGTGGGAAGGATCCATGTTCAGTCTGTCGCCGAGTTTTTCCGCGGCAAGGGTGAAAAATTCTTCGACCGTAAGAGATTTATCTATATCGATGATGCTGCAGTTTTCAATGATGGTATCGAACCGATCCTTGACGATATCGTCACGTTCCTGAATGATTTCCTTCAGCTCCGCTTCAAGGTTACGGGATGTCAGTTCTTTCGCGGTTATTTTCTCGATGAGATGGAGCAGAGCGAATTCCCTGTTTGTTTTGACTCTGCCGTAATACCAGTATATGAACAGGCCGCCAAGGACAAGGAGAAGGGATGAGAAAAGGGCCTCCCTTCCCATTTCAAACAACAGTATGGAGAAAAACACGACACCGATGATCTGGAGCCAGGGGTAAAACGGCGCATAAAATTTCGGGCGATAATTCTGTACACCGCTTTCCCGCATGATAATCACGGAAAGGCACGAAAAGATAAACGTGAGAATCAACACTGTTGAGGCTGTTTTCACCAGGATATCGAGCTTCAGAAAAAGGAACAGTGAGCAAATCAGGCCGGTAAACAAAATAGCGATATGCGGCGTTCCAAATTTCTTGTTAATCCTGGCAAATGCAGACGGGAGAAGTTTGTCGCGGGAAAGCGCCAGCGGGTAACGAGATGCGGCCATGATCCCGGCATTTGCCGTCGAGATGAAGGCAAACACGGCGGCAATACTCAGAATGATTCTTCCCCTTTTCCCCAGGATCGCTCCGGCCCCGTCTGAAATGGGGGTCATTGAGTAGTCAAGGTCTGCCGCACCCAGTACACCCGATGTTATAAAGACAACAACGGTATAGAGTATAATAACCGTAATGAGTGAAAAAATCATCCCCAGCGGAACGGTCCGTGCCGGATCCTTTGCCTCTTCAGCGATACTGGCTGCTTTGAGAAGTCCGCCATACGAAATAAACACGAAACCGGCCGACGAGAAAATACCCGTGAGACCGTGGGGCGCAAAGGGTACAAAATTATGCACGTTTACGCGCGGTGCGCCTCGAACAATATAGTAAGCAAGTATGAGTATAAAACCGGTTACGAGCACATTCTGAAGTCTCCCGGCTTCTTTGATGCCCAGAAGGTTGAGCGCGGTAAAAACGGCACAAAATACCACGCCGATCAACCTGATGTCCATGTTGACCAGCAAGCTTGCAAACGCAGCCATGCCAACGAGAGCGAAGGCGCTCTTCAGCGTCATGGAAAACCAGGTAATCACTCCGTTCACCGTCCCCGCTGCGGGGCCCATGCTCCGGGTAACGTAAAAATATGTCCCTCCCGCTTTCGGCATCGCCGAAACGAGTTCCGCCTGACTCAACATCCCGGGCAGCGCAAGTAAACCAGCGAGAAAGTATGAAAAAACAACCGCGGGACCGGCCTTTGCATGTGCGTATCCGGGAAGGATAAACAGGCCGGAACTGATCATCGCACCGGTGGCAATACAGTATATGTCGAAAAGCGAGAGAGTTTTATGGAGTTTCATGGACCAGTCCTATTATAAGCGTACCATGAGAGTTATTCACCATTTTCAATCGGTGCGTAGGGTGCTCATGAGGCTCAGCCGGCAACAACCTTCTCCTTCTCTGCATCCCACAGGAGGGTTTTGCTCTGACGGTACGATTCGACGCCCATTTTTATGGCGACCATCGTTGTGCACCCGAGATCGACGTTGCAGTTCAGCTTGGCGCCTAAACGGATGGCGTCGATAAAGTTACCCTCCATGTCCCGACGCTCGTTCGATGGTGCAATAATTTCCCGGTAGCCGTCGTTCATTTCCTTGAACTTATCCATGAACGTGTTTGTTCCGGTTACCTTCAAGGTGGAGGTGTCTTCCCTGAATTCCATGGTGCCGTACCGCCCGAAAATTCGAGCCGGAGGCCAGTATTCGTTGGTCAAAACACTTTCGAGGCGGACAGTAAACTTGCTCGGATAGTCAACTGTCATCATGAAGACGTCGGGAACCTCGCGTCCATCTTCATTGTCATACAGGCCGCCGTTACCGGTAACCCGAAGGGGATACTCGCCGTTTTCGCCCGTAATCGCGAGCAGGAGCGGTGCGAGGAAATGGTAGAGAAGATCGGTTGCGACACCGCCGTTGTAATCCCAGTATCCCCGGAAGTAGAAGAAGCGTTGCGGATTCCAGGGTACGCGGGGAGCAAGCCCCCACTTGTTGCCGAGCCACATGTCCCAATCGATGTAGTCCTCGCCGGTCATAAACGGCCCGACGGCATCGTCACGCCTGCTCGATGATCCGAAGACGCTGCTTCCCCTGTTATTGCGGTTCCAGCTTCCCTCCGCCCAAGTCACTTTGCCGAGCCGGTCGTTTTGAATCATGTCCCGGGCAATCCAGAATTTGTCGAGAGACGTCCGCTGCGGGCCGACCTGGAGAACCTTCTTATAATGATGTACCGCATTCCGTACCTCGATTGCCTGCTCGGCAGTCAGGGTCAGTGGTTTTTCGCAATAAACATGCTTTCCCGCATCCATGGCATCGATCGACAGCTTTGAATGCCAGTGATCAGGCGTTGCGATCAGCACGGCATCAATATCAGTGCGGTCGAATATCTTGCGGTAATCCAGATAGCCGTCACCTTTGCGGATATCCATGGACTGGGTCAGCCTCCGCTGGTAGACATCGCTCACCGCAACGACGCGAATGTTGTCCTCCTCACTCCGATTCACCAGGCTTTTGAGGTGGGCCGTACCCATACCGCCGGTGCCGATGACAGCTATGTTGATGCGGTCGTTTGCCCCGAGGACTCTGGACGGTGTCAGACCGCCGAGTGTCATGGCGGACGCCGCGGCTGCGGTGGAGGAGATAAAGCTGCGTCGTGAGGGGTGATTCCGTGCCATTGTAGTTCTCCTTATATTGATCGTATGAAAAATAAATGCCAAGTAACTGTTCGTGCCGAATTGCTCAATGATCAGCAGCAGGGGAGTTAGTGCGTCATGTCGTATAACGAATACATCCTTGTTACGTGTCGTCCAATCTTGTCAGCAACCCGTGAACCGTTTTTCCAGTGCCGAGGTGATGCGTTCCGCCGCATGACCGTCGCCGTAGAGTTCCTGTGGCGGTTCAACCGCATGGGAGGCATGGTTCCGCACCGTATGATATGCCTCGAGGATCCTTTCTGTTTTTGTGCCGGAAACGATGTTCCAGCCGCTTTCGACCGTCTCAGCCCACTCGGTTTCCGTGCGCATGGTCACGCAGGGACGGCCGAGAATGACCGCTTCCTTCTGCATGCCCCCGGAATCGGTGAACACGCAGAGCGACCGTTCCATCAGCATCAGCATATCGAGGTAGGAGACCGGTTCGGTGACCGTCACTCCGTCGGGAAAGCCGATGCCGAGGGTTTCGACCACCTTGCGTGTCCTCGGATGGAGGGGGAGAATGACTGCCGTTCCGCTCGCAGCGATTTTTTTCAGCGCCTGGAGTATGGAGATGAGATTATGGTGATTATCCGTATTCTGCGGCCGGTGAATGGTTGCAATGACATAGCCGTTCGGTTCAATTCCGAGCTGCTCGAGGAGGCAGACTCGCGAGGCGGCTTTTTCGCGGAAAATGCGGATACTGTCGACCATGACATCTCCGGTGACCATTACTTCCGGTGAAACGGCGAACGCTTTCGACCCGTTGGTGGAATCATTTCCCCTTGCCCCGATACCCTCTGCACGGAGGTTGTCTGCCGAGAGGTGGGAGGGGCAGAACAGGAGAATCGAGAGATGATCCACCATGATTCTGTTCAGTTCCTCCGGCATGGAGCGGTTGTGGCTTCTGAGACCCGCCTCAACGTGGGCGACCGGGATCATCAGCTTCGCGGCGGCGAGTGCTCCGGCAAGGGTGCTGTTTGTGTCGCCGTACACGAGCACACCGTCGGGTTTTTTCTCGACAAGCTCCCGTTCGATAGCCATCAGCATGCGTCCGGTCATGTCGCCGTGCGAGCCGCCGGCGATGCCGAGATTGACCGATGGTTCCGGGATCCCCATTTCATGGAAGAACACTTCCGACATCTTTGTGTCGAAATGCTGGCCGGTATGGATGATCTCCTCGGTAAATACCGCACTCCTGGCAAGCGCTTGTGAGACGGGCGCTGCCTTGATGAACTGTGGACGAGTACCGATAACGGTAACCAGCTTTCTCATGATACCCTCTGTTTGTGAAAAGCATGAAACTACCTGTTAACATTACAATAATTTTCTATGACCAAAATAACGCTTTCTTGATGATTCGTCAACAAGCAAGTGTGATCGGCGCTCCTGGCAATCAGTCTCCTCTTTGGTGGGCGAGCATTCTCCCCGGGACGGTACCGATAATTTTTGTTGCCTTTGGCCGGTATCGTGTTAGTTTAGAAGAAAGGAAGGTCTCGATACCCATGATTGAACGGCGAGAAAAACCCGCCTCCCTCTCAGTGAAAGGATCCGCCATGAACAGGGGATGCTGTATCATTGTCACCATTTTCATAGTCACCCTAGCGGTTTTGTACGCCGGCTGCACGGCACCATCACCACCCGGAACCACCGGACAAGGCACCATCCCGTCCAGCCTGGTGGAGAGGCCATACGACCTCGATACCGGATTGACCACACGATCGATCTCGTTCGAGAATCCCACCGGGGCGCCCGGCGAAGGAGGTAAGGCGGCAAACTACCTCGGTGTGGGCCGGAAAGGGGCTCCCAGCCGGAATATCGTTCCCGACACGACAGTCGTGCTCTGCGATATTGCCGGCCCGGGGACCATCCGCCATATCTGGTTCACCGGCCCGGGGAGGCCGGAGGATATGCGAAGCATCGTTATCCGCGCCTATTGGGACGGCCAGGAATATCCGAGCATCGAATGCCCGATGGGGGATTTCATGGGGTACGCGCATGGCCGGTTTATGTCGTACCAGTCCGCCGTTCACTCGGTTGGACAGAATAACGCCATGAATATCTGGCTCCCCATGCCCTTCACCAGTCGTGCCAGACTTACCTTCACGAACGAGGGCGAGAACACCGTGACGCTCTACTACCAGATCGATTACACCATCGGCGACATCCATCCGGCACAGGTGGGCAGGCTGCACGTTCTCTTCCGGCGGGAGAATCCGACCGAGAAGACACGGGACTTCGCCCTTTTACCGAAGCGGACCGGCACCGGGCGCTTTATCGGCGCGGTCGTGGGTATCCACTCCATCGAGAGTAAGAACTGGTGGGGCGAGGGCGAGATCAAGGTCTATTTGGACGGCGATACCGAATTCCCGACCATCTGCGGCACGGGCAGCGAAGACTGGATCTGCCTCTCGTACGGCATGCAGCAGACGCCGTTCCTGTATCACGGGTGCAGCCTCAACGACACGGAAAACGGCTACGTGTCAATGTACCGCTGGCATCTGCCCGACCCCATCTACTGGCGGCAGGAATGTCGTATTACCATCCAGCAGATTGGCTATCGACGTCGAGAACAGCGTGAAAAGGAGAATGAAAGTCTCTACGAACGGAGTGACGACTGGAGTACGGCGACCTTCTGGTATGAACAAGTGCCGAGCGAGAAGCTTCCGGAAATGCCGGGTCGTGCGGAACGAATCGCTGATATCGCTGTGGATAAGTAGGTTGAAAAGGCAGATGCTCGCTGGATCGTCCTTCAGATTACGGCTTCACGCGGAGAGGTGCATGGTTAAATTTCCACAAAGCCTTGCGTTGAATTCTCGTTTTCATTATTATTAAAAGCTTAAAAAGGATTCTGTGAGGGAGTTTTCACCAATTCTTTTGAGGAAGTGAACGATGGCGGCGCTGTCGTTAACGTGCTTCGACGCGCGATAATCATGGTATCCGTGGTTGATGCGGGGATGACGGTTAGCTGTCTTCTGCATAAGGCAGTTTCAAGATGATCCGGAGAATGATTCATGCAAAATGCATTTGACGTACTGGAGGAACGGGGTCTCATCGAGCAGGTATCCGATTATACGACGCTCGTTGAAAGCCTGAACAAGGACTCGCTTACCCTCTATGCGGGATTCGATCCCACGGCGGACAGCCTGCACCTCGGCCACCTGTTTCCGCTCCTCTGTCTCGCGCGGTTCCAGAGGCTTGGTCACCGACCGATCGCACTGGTGGGCGGCGCGACCGCGATGATCGGCGATCCCTCGGGCAAATCGGAGGAACGCCAGCTCCTCAGTGAAGACATTATCGAGCAGAATGTCGCTTCCCTCAGAAAGCAGCTCGAACACTTCCTCGATTTCGAGGGGGAAAACGGCGCTCTCCTGGTCAACAATGCCGATTGGACGAAGGATGTATCCTACCTCGAGTGGCTCCGTGATGTGGGGAAACATTTCACAGTGAACTACATGCTCGGGAAGGAATCGGTTCGACGCCGCATCGATGATCGAAGCCAGGGTATTTCGTATACCGAATTCTCATACATGCTGCTTCAGTCGAACGATTTCGTCGAACTATACGATCGGTATGGCTGTACCCTCCAGGTCGGCGGGAACGACCAGTGGGGAAACATCACCGCTGGTATCGACCTTGTCCACCGTCGCCGCCATCAACAGGTCTACGGGATAACCTTCCCGCTCCTGACCACATCGACGGGGGAAAAATTCGGGAAAACCGAGGGGAATGCGATCTGGCTCGATCCAGAAAAGACGAGCCCCTATACTCTCTACCAGTACTGGATACGCACCGACGACCGTGATGTCATCAGGTATCTCAAGTACTTCACCCACCTCGAAATGAGTGAGATCGCCCAACTCGAGGAGACAGTCAAGCAGGCGCCCGAACGCCGTGAAGCCCAGCGCATCCTTGCCGAAGAGTCGACGCGTATGATCCACGGTGATAGTGGACTGGCGCGCGCCCGCGAAGCTTCCGAGGTGCTGTTCGGGGGAGATATGAGCGCCTTTACCGAACGCGAACTCCTCGATATTTTTGCGAATGTGCCCTCTTCCACCATACAAAGGGGGGAACTTGAGCAGGGTGTTGGCCTGCTCGACATGTTCACCAGGGCTGAGCTAACAACGTCGAACAGCCGTGCCCGACAGATGGTAGAAGCCAAAGCCGCCTATGTTAACAACGTGCAGGTCGGGGACTCCCGAATGGTTGTGACACCGGAGCATCTAATCGGTAATTCGATAATCGTGCTCAGGCGCGGCAAGAAGAATCACCATCTCGTAAAGGTGGTCGATTGAGGAAGAAGTTTAGTCTATATGCAGTTTTTCCTTGACATACGTCGTGCTTTTAATGTTGTTTTAAAAAAGTGGGCAGTTTTTTTCTAGTTTATTATCGGCTGTTTAATTTTATATAGGCATGTGCTTATTGTATGGACTGCCGTTCTTCGGCATGCATGCACTTTAATGATTCTTTGAAAACATACCATTTTGTTACGTTTTCGTTTCACTGTCCCGCGAGGGATACTGAACCGGTTCTGTTTTCAACAAAAACATTTTTTTACGCGATGGAGCCGAAGCTATCATGAACGACACCAATCCCACTTCGAGCGCACATATTGATAATGTTTGGATTCCCCTGCGTGACCAGGATGTGCCCCCTGATACCATGAAGGTTGTCGAGGCTGTCATAGAATATGTACCCGAACTGCCGGCTTCAGTCGGGCAGGTCATTGAAATGACGTCCAATGAAAAAAGCAACATGAACGAACTTGTGAGAATCATTTCTTCCGATCCGATCATGGTCTCGAAGATTCTCAAGATCGTAAACTCATCCTATTACGGTTTAAGCCGTAAAATGGACAATATTCAAATCGCGATCGTTCTTCTTGGATTAAAGGAAGTCAAAAACATTGCGCTAAAGGGTTTAATTGGTAATGCATTTGCCAACGTGCGAAAGGTTGAGGGGTATGACGTAACCCAGCTCTGGGAACATTCATACCTGGTATCGGTCTGTGCAGAAACGTTCGCGGATGAAGATAATCAGCAACTGCGGGGAACGCTCCTGACACTCGGTCTGCTGCATGATATCGGTAAATTTGCGCTCTACGATGTCGCGATGTTGTTAAAAGAGAAGGGAATCAAGCCGCAGGGATTGGAAGGTGCTCCGAAAAACGCATACATCATGGAAAAGGAAGAACTCCTTTTTGGTGTCAATCATACGATTGTGGGAAAACTACTTGCAAAAAAATGGAATTTCTCTGATCGGGTAGCAAAAGTACTTGAGTGCCATCATTTCCCCGTGTTTTTTGGCATGAGTGAGATACCCGCCGATTATCTTGAAGAAATTTCCGCAATTTGTATTGCTGATCAAGTCGTGGCGAAGTACAAGAAAGAAGAGAACATCCTCCCCGAGCCGCATCCCAGCTTTTTCGAAGTATTGAATGTCAGTCCTCCTATCGACAACCTCCTCGATTCTCAAATGGAAGAAAAACTTGCCAAAGCAGAGAAGTTTGTTGAGCTTCTGTTTTGAGGAACGCGTTTGGAATAAAGGGGTTTGCAAAGACATTTTCACAATCAACACACCGGCGAACGATAGGTGACCTGCTACGTGTTTCCCTTCGCTTACTACATGACGTTTCCAACCCATGGCAGCAAAAACATGGGATTGATAGTGGAATAACATTTGACATGGAATAGTTATTTTTTTATACTAATCATCTATCTTTCATTCACATTGGCTAAAAAACAGTATCAGATACAATTTTTTCTGGAGGCAGATAGATGTATGCGGTTGTTACCATACAGGGATTCCAGTACCGGCTTGAGCAGGGGGAAACGGTCAGAATTCCGAAATATGATATTGATGTCGGGAAAAAGTTGAAAATTCCCGAAGTGCTGCTCATTTCCGATGGTGACCATATTTCTGTCGGTGCCCCCTTTGTTGAAGGTGCTGTTGTCGAAGCAACTGTTACCGGGCATGACAAGGACAAGAAAATTGTCATTTTCAAGAAAAAACGCCGTAAAGATTACTCGGTGAAACGGGGACATCGTCAGGAGTTCACGGAAATCATGGTGAACACGATCAAGACCGGAGTACCAAAAAAAGAAAAGAAGGTGAAAGCAGTAGAAGTCATCGAGGAAGTTACTGCTGTCCCCAAAGGGCACGACCTGGAAATGCCGAAAAAGGCTCCTGGGAAAAAAGCGCAGGAACAGAAGTCCCCGAAAAAGACGAAAAAAGCCGAACCGGTCAAGACAGAACCCGTAAAGAAACCCGCAAAAGCAGTCGCGAAAAAGAAAGAGCAGAAGGAAAAAAAGCAGGCAAAACCTGGAAAGACTTCCGCGGCAGGCCGGAAAAAGAAGGATGCGGGGAAAGACAGCGCCGCTTCTGCGCAGAAACCGGTACAGGGTAAAAAGGAGAAAGGGAAGAGCACATAACATTCCATGTCAGGAAAATCCGGGGCGGAAGAATGATGCCATAAATGTACGTTGCCGGGTGGATGTGGTCGGAGTGCTTTTCCTAGAGAATGAGAAAAGAAGGAACGAGAAGAAATCAAGCGGCGGTTGGGATGTTCCCTGCCAAGAGAGCCGCTGCATTGACAGCCAGCGAAGGAGAGTGTCATGGCTCATAAAAAAGGTGTTGGAAGTTCACGGAACGGACGGAATTCTCCGGGGCAGCGTCTTGGCGTGAAGCGTTATGGCGGCGAGAACGTAGTCGCGGGAAATATTATTATTCGCCAGCATGGTACCAGGATACATCCCGGAGAAAATGTTGGTATGGGTCGGGACTATACCCTATATGCCCTGATTAATGGCAAAGTTACATTTGAGCGTTTGGACAAGCAGAGAAAAAAAGTCAGTGTCTATGCCAGTTGACAACTGAACGATATGAAGGTGGTTAAAAGAGGTGTTCAAACACCTCTTTTTTTTTGCCGCCGTGACGGTTTAATTTCTTCCCCGATAAATTGAATCACCCCCCCCCTTTTTTTAGTTGAGTTTTACTCTAATTCATTAGTACCTTACTAATTGTGCTATGCCTGATGAACATACCCGGTAATCCCCGGCGGTCGATTCGATTGTCGGGAGTTAGTATCAAAATGACGAGACGGGGAAATGGGAAATACGGTTTATGGTGAAGCGGTAAGGAGCTAAATTCTGAACAAGCAGAGATGGATGGGAAGGTACTGTTCTTTCATGGAGGTGCGCGGCAGGTAAGACGGACATCTTCTCTCTTCAGTGATACCTGATTGTAGAGAGAGTGGGAAAAAAAGTCAATAAAAGCTCTTGCATTTTTTTCACAACATATGATATAATGTATAGGTATCAAGATAGTTCTATCGTGCCGGCATCGGCTTGGAGGTACAGTGAAGATACGCTGGTTCGGTCATAGCGCTTTTGAGCTGGTTACCGCACAGGGGAAGCGGCTTATAACCGATCCATATACACCTTCCGAACAGCTGACCTACGATCCGATCAGCGAAGCG
>CAYWBT010000105.1:0-10808 GCA_964456585.1 uncultured bacterium | reverse complement strand
TTACTCCCTTTTATGAGATTATATCCGGTACCGTTTTCGGGGAACAGGTCAATGTCATCTCAGAAGAAAGTCGTAAGTAGCTAAATGAGAGGTGGTATACAAGAAAGGTGAATTAATCTTCCATATTGGATACTTTTTCACTGAGCATTTATTTGAGATCCTTTTCTTTATCTCGGTATCACCGGCAGCACGATGTGTGACGGATATTTCTCGTTGTGGTATATCGTCTGTTTTGCTTGCACCATCTCTGTTGCCAATGCATTGTTCATGGCCGTGTTGAGGTTCCTGTCGAAGCGTGGGAAGTTGGAACTGGATATTTCTACACGGATACGATGACCTTTCTTGAAGACGTTACTTGTGGCCCAGAGATCGATAGAGTATTCATAGACTTTTCCTGGCTCGATAAAAGATGTATTGACAGGTCCATTACGAAAACTGGCCCGAATAATACCATCGCAAAGGTATATTGCTCGCTCATCGGGATGTACATCGAGGAGTTTACCCGTGAAATCGGTGTTCTTAGCTGAGCTTGCAGCATAGAGTGTTATTCTAACCGGTCCGGTAATTTCCGTGTCCTTTTCCAGCGGTAGCGTTGTATAAACAAGTATATCTTTGCGGCTTTCGAGATTACTGTGATCGATAGGAGAATATTTAAAATCATCAAAGACCGAACTGTCAGGTGTCGAAGGTACCGGATTACTGGGATCGTAGATAAAACTATCCGGTGGCTCATTACTCGGAATTCTTAGTTCCAGTTGTCCGTCACCATCTTTAGAATTTGCGGTCTCATAGCTGTGGAAATAGTATTTTGTGTATTGAGTGCGATCGAGCGGCCATTCATTTTCATAGCGCCAGACATTAATCCCCATAACAAAAATCTGAACGGGAGGCTCCTCCGCTATTCCCGTATTCATTCCCTTGAGATGATAATCGAACCACCTGTGCATAAGGTCAGTGATTTCAATCCCAGCGTGCTTCCCGAAATCCATGTCTCCAAGTGTGCTATCTTGAAAACCTCCATGGGCCCAAGGACCGACAATGATCTTATGATTCGTACGACTTTCTCCACTCGTCGAAGGCTTTGTCAACTCAACGAAGTTTTTTAGATTCTGACCTGTAAATAGATCGTACCATCCTGCTAAAATATAGACCGAGGATCTTACATTGCAGTATTTGCCTTCAAATCTTATCGGTTTCCAGTATACATCGTTTTCGGGGTGGTTAAGAATATCACGAATAAACGGCATTCGCCAGCCGATCACTGTATCCTGCTCTAATAGCGGTAAATGAAGGTCCATGCGGTCTATTTCACCTTTCATGAACTCGTCATTATCAAATCCATACGGAGCGGTCATCATTGTATACCATCGTGAATACAACCACATCCTGTATGCGCCGTTCTGGTAAGCTACTGTATAGTTTTCAGTGTACGGCACATATGTAAACATAGCATCAATATAGCGAGAACCTTCTATTGCAGGCATCCACTGTGTCATACCAACATACGATCCACCGAACGTGCCAATCCTGCCGTTGCACCACGGTTGCTCCGATACCCAGTTCTGTGTGTCAAGTCCATCATTGGCTTCGAAGATCACTGGATAAAATAGCCCCTCGGATTCAAACCTTCCCCGGGTATCCTGTACGACTGCCACATATCCCCTTGAAGCCCAGAAATGATACCCCTCACTTCCTTTACCTCCATTACCATAAGGTGTCCGTTCCAGAAGAGCAGGGAATTTACCTTCTGCATCAGGCCTGTAGATATTTGTCGATAGTCGTACACCGTCCCGCATCTCAATCTTCACATCCAGTTCCTCAATCACATTATAAATCGGCTGGGATAGTTCTTCGGCAAACGAGACTGAGGAAATCGAAATAAGAAGCAATGATACCGTAAGCAGCTTGATAAATCGAATCCTGGCTATCATGCCAATGCTCCTGTATCGTGTAAAACTAATCGACATTCCCTATTAAATCACTTTCAAATTCTTAACGGTTGTTGGTTCTTTACATGATAATAACCTTAAACTTGATCTCGTGCAAGTGCTTTCGATTTAAAGTTGCTGATAACTCTAACTCAACAAATCCTTTACTGGATATGGATAACTGAATAGATATTCCTCAATCTCATCAGCTAATTCATCACCATACATTTCCCGTAGTACATTTGATACCAATTTTATTTTATCGTCCATTTGCTAACTTTCTGAAAACTAAAAAAAGAGGGTAAATAACTACCCTAGTTCCTTAAAGCGTTTTTCTGTTTAGTGTTGCTGGCTGGCTTTCCCCAGTTCCAATAATTTTACTACTTTAATTGTTATAATAAAATCCATTACCGCTCGATCTTGCGTCTCGCGACATCTCTGCCCTTCTATCTTTACCAGGCTCATGCAAAATTACCAGATGCACCTCGTCCTCGTTTTCCTTTTACACGTCTGGCACCAAAGTATGATTCGTCAACTTCAATCTCACCTTTGAAAGGAGATTCTTGGTCACAGAGTTCAACGATTCGTTCTCTGATGAAACAGAGATAACGATTGACTGTATTATGGTTCAGACAGGTCAATGATGCAATTTTTAGAGCATTCACATCAAGAACAAAATACCTGAGAATGTCTCGAAATTTGGCCGCTGAAATGCGTGAACGTTTTATGTATTTATTTACCATTGTTATGACTATACTTAGAGTATATCTTATCACTATAAACTAGTCAAGACCCAAATATAATATAGATGATTTTTCTCTTGTTATGGAAAAGGCAGCCTTTGAATGATAATAAAAAAAACAAATATTTAAAAAAATGTTATTATCAAAGAATAGTTTTGCATCCCCGCTTGTCACCGCTTTTTCTCCACCATGGCGATGTGCTCGACCATCCGGGAATGAATGATGCCGTTCGTGGCGAGCACCTGGTCGTCGAATACCGAGAGCGGGCTTCCATCCAGCCTGGTCACCATACCTCCCGCTTCGGTCACCATGAGCACTCCGGCGGCAATATCCCAGGGCTTGATGGTAACCTCCCAGTACCCGTCGAAAATACCCATCGCGCAGTAACAGAGATCGAGCGCCGCCGATCCGAGACGGCGAATACCCTGGGCATGCCTGATAAAATGGTTGAAGTGCGCTATGTTGTTGTCAGGGCGTTCCGTGATGTCATAGGGAAATCCGGTGGCGAGGAAGCTCTTTTCAAGGTCGCCGGTGTCGGAAACCTTCAGGGGAATGTCATTACAGAAGGCGCCCGCACCCCGGCGTGCGGTAAAGAACTCCTCTGTCATCGGGTTGTAGACAACGCCGATTTCCACCGTGTCGTGTATTTTCAGCCCGATGGAAACGCAGGCGAAGGGCAGGTCATGGGCATAATTCACCGTGCCGTCAACCGGATCGATGATCCAGCGGAATTCCGAGCCCTTGAGGTCGATGTCCGATTCCTCGGTGATGATGTCATGATCGGGATGCCGGCTTTTAATCAGTGAGACGATGGTCTCTTCGGATTCGTAATCAACGTTGGTGACCAGATCTATCCTGCCTTTATAGGACACTTCCTTGTCTCGACGATAGTATTTTTTTACGACGGCACCTGCCCCGCGTGCGGCATCACAGGCGGTACGGAAGATGGTATCCTTGTTGTTCTGTTGGTCGGGATTCATACAACAAACTTCTTTCCTTATAAGTGTGATGGTTGAGAGCCGAGTGCAGGGTGACTCCTCCAAAAGCCGGTGAGCTCATCTGCGTACGATGCTGTCCGCGAGCGCCGGTGCCGCGATAGTACTACGAAACAGGCTACCCCTCGTTCAGGGAAAACGGTTGTCTCCTCAGAAATAAATAATGACGAGGACAACGATGCCATAGAAAAAAATCGTAATCTGCAGGGGAATGTCAGTCAGGAGCGTTTCTTCCGGATGGCCGCCCTTGTCCTTCATGTGAACGAGGTACAGGTAGCGAAATATCCCGTACAGGACAAAAGGCACGGTTAGGATCATTTTTCCGAACTTCATGGTCGTTTCTTCGGAAAGGGTGAAAATCGTATAGGCAACGAGAGTAGCCGAGGTGACAACGCTGATCATCTGGTCGAGCAGGTACGGGCTGTATTCCCTGAGAATTGTCCGATGGAAGCCGGCGTTCGTTTCGAGCAGTACCAGTTCGTGACGCCGCTTTGCGAGTGCGAGAAACAGTGCCAGGAACATGGTGCAGACGAGTATCCAGTTGGAAATAGGGACATGGATAGCGATGCCGCCGGCAATAATCCTGATGAGAAAGCTGAAGCTGACAACGAGGACATCCACGATCACTATGTTTTTCAGCTTGAGCGTATAGAAAATTTGAAGAAGAATATAGGCGGCGACCACCCAGCCAAAAGCCGGATCAAACAGAAACGAACCGATGAGAGCGATACTTCCCACGAGGACGAAAAATATCCATGCTGCCCGCACACTTACTCTTCCGGAAGCAAGGGGGCGGTATTTTTTTACGGGGTGTTCGCGATCGCTTGCCAGGTCGATGATGTCGTTGAAGGTATAAATCGCGCCGGCGCAGAGAGAGAAGAGAAAAAAAGCGGCGATGCTCTTTCCGACATATGAAAGCTGGTGTGCGTGGCTCGAAAAGATGAGTGCGGCGAAAATAAGAATATTTTTCATCCACTGCCGCATCCTCATGCAACCGATAAGCGCGCGTATTTTCATGAAAACCTGCCTGGAGAAAAAAACGTTGATATCAGGGTACCTCGGTTTAATGGAGTCGAATGCTCCAAAAAATGTTCTTATAAAACCGTATACTGAAATAAACTATGAACCGGTCCTTGGTGCAACAAAAAACTCGTATTCGGCTGTAGACTGCGTAGCCGTCCAGTGGGACAATATTATCAGTGCATATGAGGCTAGCATATAGTGCCCGAACCGGGAAGATAGTGAAAAAAATCATTTTAAAATAATCCCTGCTATGGTTCCCTGAAAATGCTGCTAATATAACCCATTGTTAATAATGGGCATAGAATATTATCGTTTATAAGTTGTTGTCTTTTCTAATTATTTGCGAATTTTCCCTTGACATATTAAGGAATTGTTATTAATTTAAATTGCATAGAATAAGTTAGTTACAGCAAAATGACCAGAGAATCGAACTTTAGCTGAAGAAATTTTTACAGGAGGAATACATGACAACCACCAAAAAAGATCTTGCACTCGAGGTCGCCAAGGAGACTGAGTGCAAAAAAAGTCTGGCAGCAAAAATGGTTGACAGTATCTTCAATGCCATGCGTGAAAGTCTCATTAACGGAGACAGAATTGAAATACGCGGATTTGGCGTTTTCCAGGTCAAGGGGACCAAACCGAAACCGGCTGCACGGAATCCCCGTACCGGGGAAATTATTTATGTGCCCGCACGGCGCAAGACCCATTTCAAACCCGGCAAACTTCTCAAAGAAGCACTTCATAAGCCGACAGAATAGCAGTCGGACGGATTGAAAGCGATGCCGCGACAGGGATAATTGCAGCGGGATTGCCGACAGTCGTGCAAATGATTGTATACAAAACGCACATCTGACGATGTGCGTTTTGTCGTTTTGGCGTATTCTCTCAGCCCGGATTGTCATTCCCGGAACAGGTCGTGCTCACGATCCTGAAGCATCGAGCACCGAATATCATCCGTTCCGCCAGGGATTCTCGTACCGCTGCATGCTGTTCCATGCACGCCACAGGTACAGGTGGTCGAGAATGACACAGCGGGTCATCGCCTCGATAACCGGATATATCCGGGGAAGCAGGGAGGCGTCGCGTCTGGTTATGGCATTGAGCTTGGCATCTTTCATGGTTGCCATGTTCACGGAGTTCTGATCGATGGAAATCGTCGGGGTTGCCTTAACCGCAACACGGAGCACGATATCCTGCCCGGTCGATATTCCGCCGAGGATGCCGCCCTGGTTGTTCGTACGGAATCCGACCTTGCCGTCCTTCTCATATGGCTTGTCGTTCCACTCATAGCCGGTCATTTTCGCGGCATTGAAACCGCTCCCGATTTCAATGCCCTTGCACGCGCCGATGGACATGATGCCTTTTGCGAGGTCGGCGGAGAGTTTATCGAAGACAGGCTCACCCAATCCGGCGGGAACATTCCTGATGATTACCTCAATAATCCCTCCGGTCGTATCGCCGGTGTCGCGTACCCTGAGAACGTCTTTGATCATTTCGTCGGCGATGTCAAGGTCGGGACAGTTTATTTCGTTCTTCCGATAGTTTGCCTTGACTTCCTCGAACGTCAAGTCGCGCGCGACAATGCCGTTGCTCTCCTTGGTGAATGCAAGGACCTCGATATTTTCCTGCTCGAGAATATACTTCGCCACCGCGCCACCGGCGACTCTCCCCACTGTCTCGCGGCCCGATGCCCTTCCGGCACCGCACCAGTCGGCGTAGGGACCGTACTTGACAAAGAACGGGTACTCGGCGTGGCCGGGTCGGATGACATCCTTGACCTCGCGGTATTGGTCGACATGAATCTTCTGGGTATCCACATTGTATATGATCATCCCGACGGGAGCGCCGGTCGTATAACCTTCGAGCATACCGGCGAAGATTTCAACCTTATCCGTTTCTTTCCGGGGCGAATCGAGTGGACTTTGTCCGGGTTTGCGTTTATCCAGTTCGTGCTGGACATACTCTTTTGTCAGCGCAAGTCCCGCCGGTACACCATCAACGATGACAGAAAGTCCGCCGCCGTATGATTCGCCGCAGGTGGTGATACGAAAAATTCGTCCGAATGTGTTTCCTAACATACCTGAACCTCCTGTCGTTCTCTCCTGGAATAATGTGTGACGATTTTTCTCTTCTTTTGTTGTCTGATACTCGAAACGCACACGGTTCTTATTCGTGCGTCTCGATCTCTCCGCCGATGGAACGCATCTTGTCCCAAAATCCCGGGAAGGTTATATCCGCCGCTTCCGCAGTGTCAACAGTGACCGGATTGTCAGAAGCCATGCCCGCCACGGTCATTGCCATGACTATCCGATGGTCGCCGTGACCGCTTACCCTGCCTCCGGAAAGGCCGGTGCCGCGGATTTCGAGCCCATCCGGCAATTCGGTAACATCGGCGCCGAGACGGGTGAGTTCGTGCGCCATGACCGCAATTCTGTCGGTCTCCTTGATGCGGGCCTGCGCCACATTGTACAGCCGTGTCGTGCCCTCGGCAAAACAGGCAGTGACTGCCAGTACGGGCAGGGCATCGGGAATCTCGTTCATGTCGACATCGATCCCCATGAGCTGTCCTCCGTTAACTGCCACCCAGTCAGGTCCCCGTTCGACCGTGCTTCCCATCCCGGCGAGTATATCGACGACCTTTTTGTCGCCCTGTGAATCAGTCATCTCCAGTCCCTTGAGAACCACCCTTCCGCCCGCGAGAGCCGCTGCGCAGAGAGGGAAGGACGCCGAGGAAAAATCCCCCGGTATTCTGCGATGAAATGCCCGGTACGACTGTCCGCCCGGAATGCTGATATGTGTGAGATCGTCTTCAGCCGAGACGTCTATTTCTTGGGTAGCCAACCAGTCGAGTGTCATGTGTACATACGGCCGCTCATTGAGCATGGTGATGGCAATTTCCGTATCGTTCACCGCGAGCGGGCAGGCCAGAAGCAGGCTCGAAACATACTGCGAGGATATTCCGGCGACGCTTGTTCTGCCCCCATTCATCCTTCCCCGGACGGCAATCGGCGCCATGCCGTTTTCCCGGGTCGAAAAAATCTCGACACCAAGTCCGCCGAGCGCCTCGATTAGCGGCGATGCCGTGCGTTTCCGAATCTGGGAATCACCGGTGATAACTGTCCAGCCGTCCGCGAGCGCTGCGGTCCCCATGATCATGTACAGTGTCGTACCGGAATTACCCACATCGATGACCGTATCCGGGACGTTCGGTACACTGCCGACTCCCCGGATTGTCCACGTTTCCGGTGTCATGACAACATCGGCGCCGAACGCCCGTACCGCCGCGACCGCAGATTTCGTATCGAGGGAGACAAGAGGCGCTTCAATAACCGATTCGCCCGGCGCAAGAGCCCCGATAATAACAGCCCGGATCGTATGAGACTTCGATGCCGGGATGGTTATTTCGCCGCTCAAAAGCGATGCATGTGAGGTAATTTCCATTTTCAATACCCATCTTTGCTCATATGTAATATACTATAATTTAATAAAATTTTTCAATTAATGAAAGAACGTTGTCCACAGGGCACCGTTCAGCCCTTTGTTGAGAGGGTATGAGCGCTTGCCGAGGCGTCTCTCCGGATGTCCGGCTTACGAAGGAGGTGATACACGTTTTTCAGCCGTCGTCATACCGTCTTCCCGACGCTCCAAGTGCTGCGATCCACCCGGTATCATGATACATGTTGTCCTGTTCGAACGATAATCAACCGATCGAGAGCTGGCTTCTTTTTTTCTCGACAGCATGATTGCCTTACAGTGCCATCGTCAGTTCCATGTAAAAAATAAATTGCATTCGTTTATTCGTTCATTATATTCATTCAGTGAACAGGATACCCGTTTCGCCTCACGAACGAAGACCCGTTCTCCGGAGAAAAGTGATGAGTGAAGAATTTTTAACAGTTACAGAAGCAGCACAGAAACTTGGTGTTTCCCCTCGAACTGTCCAGCGATATTGCAAACAGGGACGCCTGAACCATAAGTGGATCAACGGGAAACGTCACAAGGAACTCCGCATCCTTCCCCCGATTCCCATCGCCCAGCTTCCCGGCGCACGGCGCAGAACAGTGACCGGCACCTTCGATTACATCACCCGGGAAGATTTCGAAGAGCGTTTCACCGCCCTGCAGCGCAAATTCGAAGAGCGCGGCCGCAAAATAGCCGTACTCGAGGAACAAATCCACGAACTGAAATCCACGGTGAGGAAAAAAGGCGCCGCGGGAACCGCCTTGCCTGAAGCGGATCTGAAACACCGGTTCGATGAGTATGTGCATGAATTCGAACAGGTGAGGCCGACCGAGAAGAAACTGATCCTCAAGATGGCGCAGATGCTCCAGGATCACGAAGAATACTTCCGTTCTCACGGCAGTGAAGAGTCGTAACGCTAATCTGGCTGTTCCTGTTCAACGACGATATATCCCCCCTCAGAACTCACATGTCATTCTCGTAAGAAGAGTACACTTTACGGGAATGGTACGATTTCATTTTCCTGTTGCCAAAACAGAGTCTTGACAAAATACAAATATACATTAATATTATTACTACTTGCTTCTCAACGAGAGATTGTAGGAAGCGGCCGTGCGAGGTGGCGGTACACCGTGGTATGATTGGAGCGACGATCCACAGGAATACGTCACCGAAGCAGTGTGTGATACCGCACCTGTCACCGGCAGGCGGAGATGGAGCGCGTGATCTCTTTCCATAAAATCATTTCAGGAGGCACTGCCATGGATAAGGTATGGAACATTGTGCTTGCGATGACTATACTGTTCGTTCTTTCCGTGCCTCATCTGCGGGCGGAAGAGAACGATGAACGCACTCTGGTATACGGTTTGGTGACCGACGAAGATGGCAGGGGAATCGTTCTCGCAAAAATCTCGTTCATAAGCGGGGTCGATACCCTCTCACAGGTAACCTCGGAGCCGCAGTTTGGTCAGTACGGGGAATACAGGTTTTACCTGAATCCTACTCCTGATTCAGGCGTTGCCTCCGGAGGCGATGCCATACCGGAAACGTTCACTTTATTCCAGAACTATCCCAATCCCTTCAATCCTACAACGGTCATTGTGTACGAACTTAGCGCCACCGCACGGGTGGATTTGACCGTCTACAATATTCTCGGCCAGCAGGTACGACAACTGGCAAGCGGTACACAACAGCAGGGACGCCATCATGTCACCTGGGACGGCTGTGACGAAACCGGAGACGCAGTCGGCGCCGGCATCTATTTCTATCGCCTGAAGACCGGCGCTCATGCTCAAACGCGGAAAATGCTCCTGCTCGACGGCGGCGGCTTGTCATCGGCTACGGGCAGCGGTTTTCAGGCGCGTTCCAATCCTGCCGCGAAACCATCGGCGGTACACACTACCGGGTATGAGATTGTCGTGGAGAAGGAAGGATTTGAACCCTATCACGAGTATAATTTCACCCTGCTATCCGATGCCGATGAAGTTACAAAAAATATTTCGCTCACACGGACGTTCTCACCTGAGGACTACTTCCCGCTCGAAGTCGGCAATACCTGGCGATTCCTCGATGCCACCTCGCACGGGATGGACATCGATCCCGATATGCTCCTGTCCGAATGGAGTGTGACAGTGACCGGAAAGCAGACGATCGACGGGGAAACCTACTATGTGCTCGATACGTGGACTATGTTTCTGCCGGAAATATTCCACGATGAAACTACCCAGCCGCTCGTTCGGTTTGATGAAACAGGATATTTTATTCTCCGCTACCGTGATGTCGATGTGCCCCTCTATGATTTTTCCCGAACGGGAAATGATTACTATCACCATTGCACATACGAGAATTTATACGAGTATTTCCAAGATCGATCACAGGACATTCTGGAACATCCGGAAGCATATGAGCGGTTTAACAACCAGTATTTCGAAATGTATACCCAATCGGGAGATAATGATGTTACCATCGCTACACCGCTGGGAACGTTCGAACATTGCCGGGCGATTTGGGTGCCGACTGCTTCAAAGCTAGAGTATATAGTTTTTTTCATGGAGGGCACCGGGCCGCTCATGTACATCCCGTTTGATACTCCAACGGTTGATAACGCGTTTCTCAAACGGGCGTCTATCGGGGGGGACTGGTGCGGTGTCGGACCGGAA
>CAYWBT010000104.1:5884-10864 GCA_964456585.1 uncultured bacterium | reverse complement strand
CGGGAACGATCGGCGTGGGGGGAAAGACATACGACCTGTCGCCGGGAATATGCATCTTCGTACCGGAAGGGCTTGAATTCACCATGAAGAACACCGGCGACATCCCGCTCACCATGTATGTCATCGTAGAGCCGGTAACGCCGGGTTTCACACCGCGCAGAGAAATAGGAATGAAAAACGAAAACCTGATACCGTTCAATAAAACTGTCGGACACTGGTGTTACCAGGAAAAAGACTTCTTTCTGAAAAGCGACGGTCTCGCAACCATTCACGGCATCTGCACCCTGACGCTCGCGCCCATGACCATCGGTCACCCGCACTTCCATGTGGCGGGCTGCGAGGAGTTATGGACGACCGTTTCCGGACACAACATCGCCTTTCTCGGCAAGGAAATACGCCACCAGCCGCCCGGTATGGCGTATATGATCCCGCCGGACGGCAAGACGAATCACGCCAACATCAATATGTCGCAACAGGATTCCCTGGTAATGCTCTACATATCGGTAAGAAAAGATATTGAATGAGCCTGATGCTCCGGCATGCGGGGCTCTCACGGCAATGCGACGAGAGAAAAGGCCATAATAATTATAAATACGTTGGGTTATTATCACAAATGAACTACCTCCCATGTGTGCGGGGGGTAGTTCATGTTTTTTAGGGGGAATACGGTTTCACACGAAGCTTCATGGCCGGGCGCATTCAGACAGGTTTCGATCCTGCCTCGTGCGGTGAGATTGTTTGCTTGAAATCGGTTTCCCTATCTCGTATCTTTGAGGAAGTAACGACTTTTCATTGAGGATATGCATGGTACGACAGCTCATTCACATATTTGCACAAAGCGCCGAAAGCTCGTTTCTCGGTGTCACCGTGTTTGTAGGCATGGCGCTCTTCGTTTTCGGCTTCCTCAACTATGAAACCGGCGGTAGATTCATCGAGGCCATCCAGAAACACCGGCGGTGGCAGCCTGTCATTGGTGCATTCCTCGGTGTTACCCCCGGCTGCGGCGGGGCGATATTTGTCATGCCGCTGTTCATCAGGGGATCGGTGAGTTTCGGCACGGTTATAGCCACACTTGTTGCAACCGCCGGGGACTCGGCATTTGTGATGATTTCGGTCCTGCCCTTTCATTTCATCGCAATCAGCGCTATATCCTTCGTAACCGCGGTCGTTACGGGCTATATCGTCGATTATCTCAACCTCGGAGACCGCCTCGGCCTGACCAGGCGTAGACCAGCGCTTCCCGAAGAACTCGATCGCATGAACCGTGAAGCCGACCATCTGGCACAGGAACTCGCCTGCGATTCGATCAAGGGCTGTCAACTGCACCATATCAACCATATCGGCCACGAGGAGGGCGATGAGATCGATGTCGCACTCCACCATACCCTGAAGGGACTTCCCGATCCGCGATCGCTTGCTGCACGATTGACTCGTCCGGGGGCTTTCGTCTACTGGGGCATACTGACCGTAGGACTGATCCTCGGCGTTCTGCTCCTTTTCCAGGTTGACATAAACGATCTGGGTGTGCAAAACCTTGCCCTCATGGTGGGAGTACCGGGAACCATGCTCTCCATCGCACTCGTTCTTGGTGAAAAAAAGCTCTTCGCAGACGACAGCCACGAAGAAACAGAGGCCAAGCTCATGTCGTTCCGGGAAACGTTGGTGCATACCGCACACGAGACCGCCTTCGCCGGCACCTGGGTATTCGTCGCGTTCGTGATCTACGAACTGGCTGTCATGCTTTCAGGCGGGGGTGATTACGCCCAGGGTGAGATCGTCATGCAGAATATCATGACTTCAGCCGGTCTGACGGCGGTTATCATCGGCGCATTGGTCGGGTTGGTCCCCGGGTGCGGTCTACAGATACTGTATGTCACGCTGTTTCTCAAGGGGTGGTTCCCATTCGCTGCGCTCGTTGCAAACGCGATATCACAGGACGGCGACGCCCTGTTTCCCCTGCTTGCCCTGGATAAAAAATCATCGGCCTGGGCAACGGTTATCACGACTATCCCGGCGCTGGCGGTCGGCCTTGCACTTTATGTGCTGGAGACACAAACCGGCATCCTTGATGTGTTCAAGATTGAGGTGAAACAGGTGATGATGACTGGGGCGGGATAAAAGGCGCGAACTTAACGAGCTTCGCCGGGTGACGTTATACGGCGCTTTGCTCGAATCCTTTCAAAAACCTTTCTCTCAGCGACCATGGACCGCTGAGTATACCGGAGTACTCCGGCTCACGTCTCACTTCATGATGAAAGCTTGGCATGGTACAGAAAAAAAACAGAAACCACCGTCCTGAATCCCACGAAAAACGTTCGTTCGTTCCGACATTTATCCTCATCTGCTTCTTCCTTTCCGGCCTTACCGGCCTGATATACGAGATCCTCTGGACAAGGCAACTGGTAAAGATTATCGGCAGCGCCCCGTTCGCGGTCAGCATTGTTCTCACCGTATTTATGGGCGGACTCGGGATTGGCAGCTACCTGGCGGGCAGAACAGTCGACCGGATCAGGGATCCCCGCAGTCTCGTGAAACGCTATGGTATTCTGGAACTCGTCGTCGGCATCTATGGCCTGATGCTCCCGTTGTTGCTCGCCCTGTTCAAACCGTTGTATGCTCTCATCTATAACCGGTTGTTCGAACATTTCATCGTCTATAATCTTCTCACCTTTGCAGGATGTGCACTCCTGCTGATTCTGCCGGTCATCTGCATGGGTGCGACCCTGCCGGTCCTCAGTCGTTTCTATGTGACCCGGATATCCCATGTTGGTTCACACCTGGGAAGGTTATACGGCATCAACACCATCGGATCAGCCGCCGGATCGTTACTCTGCGGATTCTGGATCATCGGTGCCCTGGGCATGAACGGCGCTCTGGTCATCGCGGTGCTGATCAATACCCTCATAGGATTATCCTGTCTCTTGGTGGGAAAAACCACGGGAGCCGGTATGAAAGATAGCAGGGAAAACGTTACAGAGACTGTACATACACCCCGTCCAATTTCCGGCAGCGACAGCCTCTATCGTGCGGGCGCTCTCACTATATTCGCCGTTTCCGGATTCTGTGCCATGACATACGAGGTCATATGGACCAAACTTTTGGGGCTCATTGTCGGCCCGACAACCTATTCATTTACCATCGTCCTTGTCACCTTCATCGCGGGACTCGCACTGGGCAGCATGTTTTTCGGGTGGCTCGGCGACCGGTCGAAAAGAACGTTCACCCTCCTCTTGTTTACCCAGATCATCGCGGCACTTGCCGCACTGCGTGTCAGCCATGGTCTTGGAAACAGCCAGATTTTCTTTGCCAAACTCATCCTCCATTTCAGCGATAATTTCACCCTTCTCATCTTTCTGAAGGCTGTGCTGCTCTTTATCTTCATGTTTCTCCCCACCTTTTTTCTCGGGGCGACCTTTCCCCTGGTCGGAAAAATTTATACGCGTTCACTCTCCCACGTGGGGAGGTCGATCGGTTCAGCCTATGCTGTCAACACCATCGGCGCAGTACTCGGTTCATTCTCGGCCGGATTTATTCTCATCCCGCTCATGGGGAAGGAAACGAGTTTAAGCCTTGTCATCATAATCCAACTGTTTACCGCCCTGCTCTTCGGGATTCTTGTCTACAACCGGGAAAACAGACCGTTCGGACGATGGATTCCCCTCGTCCTGCCAGTGGTACTCGGCATCATTTTAGCCATCCCCTACCCTCACTGGGATCGGCGTACACTCTCGGTGGCAAAATATCACCGCTATGAAGAAATTGATGTTATGGATATGGGCTGGCTGGAATCGCTTTTTTTCGGCACCGAGTTATTTTCAGAGGTTCATCAGGGAAATCTCGTCTACTTCGGCGACGGTATCGGTGGATTCACCACCGTGCTGGAAAACACCGACATTCTCGGCGCTAAAAGTTACAGCCTGTTCAACTCAGGGAAATCGGATGCATCCACCGACGGCGGCGACATGTGTACCCAGACGCTCCTGGCACATTTCCCGCTCATCTTTCATCCGAAACCGGATGATGTTCTGGTTCTCGGCCTGGCAAGCGGCATAACCGCCGGCGAGGTCCTCTACTACCCGGTGAAACACTTGGATGTCATCGACATCAATCGTCAGGTGGTGCACGCCAGCGACTTTTTCATTCCCTGGAACAACACTGTGCTCTCCCACCCGGTGACCGAACTCATCATCCAGGATGGACGGGCACACATGGCGCTTACCGACCGCACCTATGACATCGTCATCTCCGAACCTTCAAATCCCTGGATGGCCGGTCTGGCGTCGCTGTTTACCCGTGAGTTTTTCGAACTCGTCCGCGGACGGCTTAAGGAGAACGGTATATACGTCCAGTGGGTACATTCATACCAGATGGACTGGGAGAACTTCGCCATGATCGGCCGAACCTTTTCCCGGGTATTTCCCCGCAGCCTTCTGGTAAGTATCGATCCGGCCGGTTTGGGTGCAGACTACCTGCTCGTGGGAATCAAGGGCGACACCTGGCTCGACCGAAGCACCGTCGAACAGAACCTTTTTTATGCGAAACAGTCGAAGAACGCCACCATGCTCGATTCCCGGATTTTTTACTCGCTCATTGTCGGTGAGAACCTGGAAAAGCTCTTCGGAGATGGACCGATCAACACGGACAACCATCCGATTCTCGAATTCTCTGCACCCAAGCTCATGCACTCGTACGATCCGGAGATTGCGGAAACCGTTCGGGCCCGTGAATACCTGACCGATGAAACCAAGGCGATCATCACAGCCGCGGATTCTGATGTCGATGCCCGGATCAATTACGCTGCCTATGCGCTCTCCTTCAATAAGACGTTCGAGAACATGGTCGACCTCGAACGCGCCACACCCGCACAGAAGGAACGGTTTGCACGCATCGTGGAAACCTACTGTTCTGAGAATATCCTGACCGATTATTCTTTCGTCGGGGATAGCGAGATAAAAGACCGGTGCCTTTCCGCCCAGATCG
>CAYWBT010000104.1:0-5874 GCA_964456585.1 uncultured bacterium | reverse complement strand
CCCCGGATACAACCATGATATACTACCGTCTGGGCAACCTCTACAACGAACGGAACATGCTGGTCGAGGCATACACCTACTATATGAAGACCCTCGAACTCGATCCGGACAACGAAAAAGCATACTATAATCTCGCACGCATCTTCACCTCCCAGGGCAGGTACGGTGAGGCAATCAAGTACTACGAGGAGGCGCTTCGCATCAATCCCTACTATGCAATGGCATACAACAATCTCGGTAACATTCATGCCCGGCTGGGAGAGCTTGACCGGGCTGCGAGTAATCTTCGCGAGGCCATTCGCATCGATCCTGCTTTCGCCCTCGGGTATCAGAACCTCGGTGTCGTCTTGAAACGACTGGGAAAAGACCGCGAGGGAGATTACTATCTTGAAGAAGCATTGCGCATCAAGGAAAAATCTGCTACATTTACCACCAGACGCCGTAACCGGTAACAAAGAATCAACTGGAGCCAGGTGGCAGTGCCATGAAATTATTTCTTCTTTCCAAAAATAACGATATTATTTCGGTTGTCCAAAACTTCGCGAAAAAATCAGGTGACAACCTGACCGTAACCGGCGACATTCCCCAGGCCCGCGTCATGCTCGGTTCCGGTGAGTATGATGCCGTTCTCATGGACTGTTCGATCCGGGCAGGCGAGCTCATCAGCCTGGCAAGTGACATGACGAGCATCCTGGTGGAAACGGTGGTACTTCTCATCGGCCCGCTCGATCTCGAGCAACGCCAGAAACTTGTGCAGCGACTCTCCGCCCAGTACTCCATCGACAAGCCCCTTCGTCACCATGCACTCGCCGACCTCATGAAGCGGATTTCCAAGCGATCGCTTATTGTCCGCAAGGCCGGTCTCATCGGCCGCTCCGCAGTGATGGAAGAAACGATTCAGACCATCATGCAGATCGGCCCGACGCCGATCAGTATACTCATCACCGGCGAAAGCGGCACGGGTAAGGAAGTCATCGCGCGGGCCATCCATTCGGTGTCGAGGAGGGCGGACAAACAATTTCTGGCGGTGAATTGCGCCGCACTCGCCGAGGGAGTGCTCGAAAGCGAGCTTTTCGGCCATGAAAAAGGCTCCTTTACCGGTGCTGCCTCACGCCGAATCGGTATGTTTGAAAAGGCGAATGCCGGCACTATTTTTCTCGATGAGATCGGCGAAATTCCTCACCCGACACAGATTCGTCTGCTCAGGGTGCTGGAAGAACGTGAAATCATGCGTGTCGGCGGCACAGAAATTATTCCGGTCGATGTCCGCATCATCGCCGCTACCAATCGCAATCTCGGTGAACTGGTCGGTGAGGGCCGCTTTCGCCGTGACCTCTACTATCGCATAAAAGTCCTCGAAATCAATGCACCACTGCTCCGTGAGCGCCCGGAGGATATTCCACTCCTCATCGATGTCCTGTCACGAAATTTTGCGCGCGACAACAAGCTCGCCATCAGGTATTTCGACGAACATGCAAAGGTATACCTCTCGCAGCAGCACTGGTCAGGAAACGTCCGGGAACTCCGAAACTTTGTTGAGACGTGCATTGCACTCACCACGGTATCGGTTATCAGGTTCGAGGATATACCCGGACACCTTCTCAATGACCTCAGAAATCCCTCCGCACTACCGGTCCGTGCCGAGAAGAATGCTGAGCAACTCGAACGGGAGCTCATCTACCGCACCCTGCTCGATCTGAAACGGGATGTTACCGAGATTAAGGATATGCTCTCTGAATCCATCGACCGTGAGGCGGCAGACGTACCGCGCATGGTGGAAATCGAGCCATCGTATCATACGGCAGAAACCATCGGCGAAATGGAGCGTGGCGCGATCGAAGACGCACTCATGCGGACCGGCGGAAACCGCCGAAAAACCGCACAACTCCTCGGTATCGGAGAGCGCACGCTCTATCGCAAGCTAAAAAAATACCATCTGGACTCTTCGGAGTAAGAACAGTTTCTTGTTTTCCCCTCTTCCCGACAAGGCATTCTGTTCCTCATCATGCCATCGAACAAATGATGAAACTTTTTTTACAAACCGCAGTATGAATACTCTATAAACCAGGTAGAAACCTGTCACTGCCCGGAACGGTGGTTTCCAGTACCGGCATGAGGCGACGATCGGGGATACCGGTTGTCCGTGAAAGTGCATATTACCTTCGTTTCATGGTCGTTATGAACGGTGAAACGTGGTGCATCACTGGCGGTTAAACGAGCATATCGACCATCCCAGGATGTGTGAAGGAATTTTTCCCCATGTTCCCGGTGAAAAAATCGTATCGAAAGCGAATTGGTGATTGCCATGAGGGCGTATCGGTTCTTGACTGTCCCCTGTATCTATGTTATATTATTTAATTCTGTAACAATATAATCCTTCAACAGTGTTCGCCACTGCTGCTGAATACAGATTTCCAATTAACCATACGTTGGAAAGGACACTTTATGCCAACCTATGATTACCGATGCCAAAAATGCGGCCATGAATTTGAACTCATACAAATGATAACCGAGGACCCGGTGAAGGATTGTCCTCGTTGCAGCGGCAAGGTCGAACGGCTCATAGGAACGGGCGCTTGCATTATTTTCAAGGGAAGCGGTTTCTATCAGACTGATTACCGGAGCGACGAGTATAAAAAGGCGGCAAAAGCTGACCGGCCAACGACATCCGACAGCAGTTCCAACAAAAAAGAAAAAAAAAGCACGAAGAAAAAAACGGACTGATCACGATAAAGGAACACAATGCACAATAGATTATACCCGGAAATACTGGGGGCTACTTGTACGAATAGAAATGCTCGGTGTGTAGCGCCTTCATTGATTTGTACCGTGCTCTTCATGATGTTCACCATGATCGGTACAGGCTGCGGCGATTCCGCGAACAAGCTCTACGAGGAAGGCACCGTCCTGCTCGCACGAGAGGAAACCCAGGGAGAGGGGCTCAAGAAGCTCCTCGAATTCGAAAAAAAGTACCCGCGTGATCAACGTACCCCCGAGGTGATGCTGACTGCGGCGACCATCCATCGGAGCCGGAAGGATTTTACAGCGGCAATCGATGTCTTTGAGCGGCTTTTTGTGCGGTTTCCGGACTCGGAGGAAGCATACAAGGGAAGATTCCTCCTCGGGTATATGTACTATGATGATCTGAATGACCGGGAGAACACGCTCAGGGTACTGAACGATTTTGTTTCTTTGTATCCCGATTCGGAACTGACCGTTTCAGCACAGGTAATTATCGAAAACATCGGCCTTCCCATCGAAGAATGGTCGATTGTTAAAAAATTCGGTCTCAATGAGCAGCCTACCGATAGAGAAAAATCACTCGAACCGGAACAGTAATGGCCTGATCGAGATGCATTACGTCTCGCAGCGCACAGAATGAGGAGAGAATCTTTTGCAGCAGGACATCATAAGTCTGAATGAGAAAATCGCGGCCGAGAGTATGTTCGTGAAAAGCCTCATATCCGAGATCAAGAAAGTCATTGTCGGTCAGGATGGCATGATCGAACGTCTGCTCATCGGCTTGTTTACCGGCGGTCACATACTTCTCGAAGGAGTACCGGGACTTGCAAAGACACTCACGGTGAGTACACTGGCATCTTCCATTCAGGCGGGATTCCAGCGTATCCAGTTCACCCCGGATCTTCTGCCTGCCGACCTGATCGGCACCCTGATTTACAACCAGAAAACCGGTGAATTTATCCCCAAAAAAGGTCCCGTTTTTACCAATTTCGTCCTCGCGGACGAGATAAACCGTGCCCCCGCCAAGGTTCAGAGCGCCCTTCTGGAATGCATGCAGGAACGACAGGTCACCATCGGCGACACGACCTATCCCATGAACGACCCTTTCCTGGTACTGGCGACCCAGAATCCCATCGAGCAAGAGGGGACTTATCCCCTGCCGGAAGCCCAGATCGACCGTTTCATGCTCAAGATTCTTGTCGGGTATCCCTCGAAAGAGGAAGAGCGCCTGATCCTGGAGAGGAATATCACCCAGCCCGTTGATGGGACAAAGCCGGTGTTCGAACTCGAGCAGATCAAGCGCATGCGTGAGGTCGTACGAACCGTCTATATCGATGAAAAGATCAAGCAGTACATCCTGGACATCGTCTTCGCCACCCGCGAGCCGGCAGAGAGCGATCTCGCCCAGTTGGCTGCGCTCATCGAGTATGGCGCTTCGCCCCGAGCTTCGATCTACCTGGCCCTCGCGGCAAAAGCTCACGCTTTCCTGCGTGGTCGCGGCTATGCAACCCCGGAAGATGTCAAGGTCATCAGTCCCGATGTTCTTCGTCACCGGATCATTCTCACCTATGAAGCCGAGGCCGAAGAGATCACAACCGATGACATTATCAAAACAATCCTGGAAAACGTGAAGGTACCCTGAGTGCTCCAGACGGAAGAAATCGCAAAAAAAGTCCGGGGAATCGAACTCCGAACAAAACGACTGGTCAACGACGTGTTCAGCGGAGAATACCACTCGGTCTTCAAGGGACGTGGTATTGAATTCGCCGAGGTCAGGGAATACGGTATCGGCGACGATGTCCGGTTCATTGATTGGAATGTCACTGCCCGCATGGGAACGCCGTTCATCAAGACATTCGAAGAGGAACGTGAGCTCACGGTTATGCTGTTGGTCGATGCATCCGGCAGCGGACAATTCGGCAGCCGCGGATCTCTCAAGGCGGAACTCGCCGCAGAGGTATCGGCTGTTCTCGCCTTCAGCGCCATCAAAAATAACGACCGGGTCGGGCTCATCATCTTCACCGATACGATCGAGCTTTTCATACCGCCGGAGAAAGGAAAAAAGCATGTACTCCGGGTCATCCGTGAGATACTGTACTTCCAGCCGAAGGGGAAACGTACCAGCATCGCCGCGGCGATTGAGCACGTGAACAATATTCTCAAGCGACGGGCGATCGTCTTTCTCATCTCGGATTTCATGGACTCCGGATTCGGTTCTGCGGTGCGGGTCACCGCGAACAAGCACGACCTGATCGCGCTGCGGATACTGGATGAACGCGAGGAGGTATTAAGTGATTCGGGAGTCATCATGCTCGAGGACGCTGAAACCGGCGAGATTATGTATGTTGATACCTCATCGAAGAAAGTACGAAAAAAATACTGGGAATACATGCGGCAACAGCAGACCGAATTATCGGAGTTTTTCAGCCGTTCGAGGATGGATGAAATCATGCTGAAAACCGGCAAGCCATACGAAGAAGAGCTGATCAAGTTCTTCAAGAAGCGCATGAGGCACTTCAGGTAAAAATACGATGAAATAACTGGGAACGACCGCCATGAAAATTGAAACGGTACTTACGGTTGCGCAATCGAAACGTTTCATCGCCCGCGGGGTGAAGGAACATAATGCGGTAAAAACCGCGCTCATCAAAGGGACGATAGGAATATGCCGCGGTACGACCTGTACCTATGTGGCCGAGGAGTTTCTGGGTCACCGGCTGGAAAAATTTTCGTATACGACCGGCCTGACCCTGCCGTCAGATCCACATCCTCCCGTCGAAACATCGAAGACCAGGATGCACGATGTCATCATTCGCAACGGTGAGATTCACACAGACAACACGACGGTTATCGAAGCGGCAAGAGACATGAAACCCGGCGATGTCATCATTAAGGGCGCGAATGCGCTGAACTATGACAGGAAGATCGCCGCCAGCCTGGTTGGTCATCCGGCCGGCGGAACGGTCGGCGGATTCTGGGGCCCCCTCTATGGCCGAAAGATCAGGCTGATAATTCCGGTCGGACTTGAAAAGGTAATTCCGGGGGATATCACCACCCTCTCATCGATGACCATGGACGAATATTCGGGGAATGCCCTCATGCCCATGACCGGTACCATCATCACCGAAATCG
>CAYWBT010000103.1:618-10888 GCA_964456585.1 uncultured bacterium | reverse complement strand
TAAGTTAAAACAGCAAACAAGAATTTGTATTAAATACAACCCCCATACCCCCCGAAGAGGGGCTAAAATGCTCAAAAACTACAAAATAAGTCCCACTCTGGGGAATTTAGGGGGCTTTGCGGAGTTAACTTAATAAGCGTATTTATTCATTTGATTTTTACCGGTCTTTTCCCTATTATAACATAGTGAGCATGCTGTTTCGCCGGGTAATCCGAAGCTGTCATCCCACCGAGGAGGTGGTATTTTCATGAGCAGACTACTCATAGTTTCCAACCGCCTGCCGCTGACCGTGGTGAAAAAGGGAAAAAAACTCAGTTTCCGTGAGAGCGTCGGTGGACTGGCGACCGGTCTCAGCACACTTTCGGAGGGATCGTATACAATCACCTGGATCGGGTGGCCCGGTCTCGCACTCGATAAACTGACGAGCGAAGAAATCACCGAGGTCCATTCCCATCTGCACAAATATGATTATTTTCCCGTTTTCCTGACCCAGTCCCTTATCGACACCTTCTATTCTGGATTCTGCAATAAGACGATCTGGCCGCTCTTTCACTACTTCACCCAGCATGCCGTGTACGATAAAAGTCTCTGGAATGCGTACGTTCGGGCGAATGAACACTACCTGGAATCGGTTGCGAAAGTCTATGAGCCGGGCGATATCATCTGGGTGCATGATTACCACTTGCTTTTGCTTCCCCAGATGCTGCGTGAAAAATTCCCGGAGAGCACGATCGGTTTTTTTCTGCATATACCATTTCCCTCCTTCGAGGTGTTCCGCCTGCTCCCCTGGCGGCGAGAAATTCTCGAAGGCCTGCTTGGCGCTGACCTGGTCGGCTTCCATACCTTCGATTACGCGCGTCATTTCTTCAGCAGTGTGCGTACTAGGCTCGGTTACGAACAATCACTCGGGCAGATATTCATCGGGAACCGCATCGTGAAGGCGGATGCCTTCCCCATGGGAATTCACTATGAGCGGTACGCAGACGCATCAAAAAATCCCCAGGTCAAAAAGGAAATAAAGGAATACCGGAAATCGATCGGAGACAAAACAAACCAGAAACTCATTCTCTCGGTCGACCGGCTCGATTATACCAAGGGCATACTGGAGCGGCTCTACTCATACGACCGTTTCCTCGACAAGTACCCCCAGTACCGGGAAAAGGTGAAGCTCATCCTTGTGGCCGTTCCCACGAGAACGAAGGTAGAACACTACCGTCAGCTGAAAAAAGACCTTGATGAGCTCGTCGGCAGAATCAACGGTAAACACGGAACCATCGACTGGATGCCGGTGTGGTACCTCTATAATAACCTTCCGTTCCCCACGCTTACATCCCTCTATATTCTCTCTGATGTCGCGCTGGTTACCCCGCTGCGTGATGGTATGAACCTGATTGCGAAAGAGTATGTTGCGACAAAGACCGACGGGAAAGGAGTTCTCATCCTGAGTGAGATGGCAGGCGCCTCCATGGAAATGAGAGAAGCGCTCATTGTCAATCCCAATAACATGGAACGCATCGCGGATTCACTCCACCTGGCGCTGACCATGCCGGAAGAAGAGCAGATCGAGCGTAACAGAATCATGCAAAAAAGGCTCCAGCGGTACTGCATCGAAAAATGGATTGACGACTTCTTGAAGAGCCTCCAGGCGATAAAAGCCTATGAAAACAAAATGCAAGTCAAGAAACTCACCCGTGATATCCGGAAAAAAATAATCAAACAGTACACAGAGAGCAGATGCAGACTAATTCTTTTGGACTATGACGGTACCCTGACACCGTTCAAGGAAAATCCGCAGGATGCCTATCCCGACGAGGAAATCCTCTCTCTGTTGCAGAAGCTCGCCGGAGACCCAAGCAATGACGTGCTCATTATCAGCGGACGCGACCGGGACACGCTCGGTAAATGGTTCGGCTCCCTCGATATTGATATGGTAGCCGAGCACGGTGTTTGGCTGAAGAATAAAACCGGCGACTGGGCGTTGATCGAGCCGCTCATGAATTTCTGGAAAGATGAGATACGACCGATCCTCGAAGTCCATGTTGACCGAACGCCGGGTTCTTTCATCGAGGAAAAGGAATATTCCCTCGTCTGGCACTTCCGGAAGTCGGATGTTGAACTCGCCTCGGTCCGGGCGCGGGAGTTGAAGGAATCGGTGCTGCCGTACACGGTGAATCTCGGGCTCGGGGTCATGGAGGGCAACAAAACCGTTGAAATCAAGGATGCCGGTATCAACAAGGGACATGCAGCTTTGCGATGGCTCACGAGGAAAGACTATGACTTTATCCTTGCCGCCGGCGACGATCGGACCGACGAGGATATCTTCCAGACTTTGCCGGAAGAGGCATGGTCGATCAAGATAGGCCTTACCCATTCGAAGGCAAAGTACTATCTCAAGTCGATCTATGAGTTTCGTGCCTTCCTCACCGATATGATGGAAGGAGACGTTATGATAAACAAGTGATGGGGTGTGTGTGCGGGAGCGCGATGATCTTCATAAAGCATTGAAATTACTGATAGATAGATGGCAGATGGTCTTCATTATTCTCGGTCATCAACCCTTTGAAGGAGCATGGTATGATAAAACTCGATGATTACCGTGAAATTGTAGGTGATGAAATTTTATATTCGATTTACAAGAAGATGAGGAATCTCTATAATAAACACATACTTCATGTCAATTCCACCTATATTGGTGGTGGTGTCGCCGAAATACTATCATCGCTCGTCCCGCTCATGAATGACGTCGGTCTCGATGCCGGGTGGCGTACGGTGCATGGTAATATAGATTTTTACGGTGTCACCAAGAAGTTCCACAACGCGCTTCAGGGAGAGAAGATAAACTTCTCGGAGATGAAGAAAGAGCTCTATATCCAGGTAAACAGTCGGTTTTCATCGTATACGCATATCAATGATCATGATTTCGTACTGATCCATGATCCCCAGCCGCTCCCACTCATACAGTTTTACAAGAAACAGCAGCCCTGGATCTGGCGGTGTCATATCGATCTGTCCGCTCCCGACAGAGAGCTCTGGAATTTTCTCCGGAAGTTCATCCTCAAGTACGATATCGTCATTGTTTCCAGTGAAAAGTACAAGAGCAAAGATTTGCCCATGGACTATAAAATTATCCAACCCGCCATCGATCCCCTCACCCACAAGAACAAGCCCATCTCCGATGTTCTCATCGCGAAGACATTAAAGAAGTATAATGTCCTGACCGATAAACCGATTCTTACCCAGATATCGCGGTTTGACAAGTGGAAGGATCCGCTCGGTGTCATCCAAATCTATAAGAAGGTAAGGGAAAAAGTCGACTGCCGTCTCGTCTTGTGTGGGAACATGGCTACCGATGATCCGGAAGGCCTGATGATATTCGAAAAGATTCAGCGCCAGGCGAAAGACCTCATCGAGAAAGGGGACATTGTTCTGATCACCGTGGAAAGTAATATTCTGGTAAACGCCCTGCAGCGAGCGTCCGCGGTTATCATCCAGAAATCGCTTCGTGAAGGATTCGGCCTGACAGTGACCGAAGGGCTCTGGAAAGAACGTCCGGTCCTGGCATCCAATGTGGGCGGTATCCCCCTGCAGATACAGGACGGCAAGAACGGTTTTCTCCTCGAACCGCAGGATATTGACGGATACGCTGATCGTGCGGTCGAAATCCTCAAAAACGAGAATCTTGCCAGGGAACTGGGAAAACAGGGCAGGGAGACAGTCAAGGAAAAATTCCTTACCACCCGCATTCTAGGGGATTACCTTGATCTGCTGGCCGACATTTCCCGGTAGTGGGGTGATGGGTACCCGGCCGTGCAGAGGAGGATTGTCGCAGCATGGTGTCCTTTCCGGATTTTTCCTCGCCCGGGAAGAATCGGGAAGCGGCTTCTCCGGACATTAATCAAAGCATTTCCCGATACGAGAGTACAGCCAATTAAAAAATAATAAAGGGGAAGAATATGGAAATCAAGGTAAACATCATAGCGCTTGGTATCATGGGTAAGAACCTGGCGAACGTCCTCACCCGTAATCCGCTGGTCAGGGTCACCGCGGCCGCCGATCTCGACGAGAAGCGCTGCGCGGAGGCACAGACGGAATACGGCTTTGAACGGACCTATACCGACTACGAGAAAATGATCGACCGGGAAAAACCGGATGCTGTTTTCATTGCGACACCGGACTGGTACCATTACAAGCCGGTCATGTTCTGCCTCGACCGGGGTATCCATGTCCACGTGGAAAAACCCATGACAACCGATGAACAGGAAGCTGCCGCCATCGTTCGGAAAGTCAAGGAGACCGGGCTGAAACTCCAGGTGTCATACAATCATCGCTGGCTCGCGCCGTACAATGCGGCCTTCAACATGATTCGTGAAGGCCAGATCGGCGATTGCATCATGGGATACGCCCGCAAGAACAATCCGATCATCGTACCGACCGACATGCTGCCTTGGGCGAAGGACAGTTCCCCGATGTGGTTTCTCTCCGGTCATGACATCGATCTCATGACTTGGTGGTTCGATGATGACCCGGTTGAGGTCAAGGGTTTCGGTATCAAGCGTGTGCTTAAGGAAAAGTTCGGCTTGGACACCTACGATGCGATGCAGGGTTTAGTGAAATTTTCCCGCGGCGGTTTCGCAACGTTTGAATCCACCTGGATATATCCGAACACCCATCCTGCCATGCCCGATTCCTTCATGGAGGTGGTCGGCGAGCACGGGCACATTCACCTCGACCGTAAGACCGAGGCGATTGAAATGTCGACGCCGGAGAGGTTCAAATGGCCGCGGTCGCTCCTCAATTATCAGGTTTTTGACAAGTGGGTCGGCGCGTTCCCCTCGTGCATCAACAGCTTCATCGACGATCTGGCGGAGGACCGCGAGCCCCAGGTTACCGCATTCCAGGGATGGCGTTCGACCGCGGTACTCGACGCCATTCACCGCTCCATCGAGACCGGTGAGACGATCGAGGTCTCGCCGCCGCCGCGATGATTGGCTGGTTCACCCGTCCTCGAGACTGTTACCGGCTCGTGAGATACCGAGCCCATGAGAAGGGTCGTTTGCGCAGCTTACATTCCGGCATATGAAATGGTTCAGGAGGGACCATGCAAAATCTGGTGTCGCTTCACCCGGTCGATTACATCTTGATCGGGGCATACTTTGCCACTATCGTATTCATCGGCATATTTTTTTCGAAGTATATCAAGGTGGCGAAGGACTATTTTGCCGCAGGCGCCGCGGTGCCCTGGTGGCTTGCCGGTATCTCGCTGTGGATGGCGTCCTTCAGTGCCCTCTCGTTTGTCATTTATCCGCAGCTCGCGTACAAGTATGGTTTCGTGGCGATAACCCTCTGCTGGACAGTCGTTCCGGCGATGCTCATCTCCGCCTATTTTTTCTCCAGGAAATGGCGCCGAACGCGGGTGATGACCCCGCTGGGATTTATCGCTGAACGCTATAACAATTTTGTTCAGCAGGTGTTCGTCTGGACCGGTATACCCCTGCGGTTTATCGATAACTCGCTCCGGATTTATTCGACCGCCATCTTTCTGGTCATGGCGATCGGGCAGAGCTGGTTCACCCTCGAAGTCTGTATCGCGTTCGTCGGCTGTATCATGATCCTCTACACCCTGCTCGGGGGGCAGTGGGCGGTCCTGGTGACCGACTTCATCCAGTTTACCATTCTGAGCCTGGCGGTGCTGATTCTCTTCCCCCTGGCGCTTCACGCGGTCGGTGGATTCGGCGGTTTGGTCGAGAAGACTCCGGAGGGATTCTTTAACCTGTTGCACCATCCCTACAAGTCGTTCGACTGGGTCATGTTCTGCCTTCTGATCGCGATTAGTTATAACGCCACCTGGGCACTCGTCCAGAAGTATAACTGTGTCGCGACCGAGCAGGATGCGAAGAAGGTGGCGCTGACCATGGTTGCCCTCTCGGTGGTAGGGTTCGTGATTTTCTTCTTGCCCGCCATGGCGGCACGGGTGATTCTCCCCGGTCTCGAAAGCACCCCGGGCGGCAGCAAGTATGCCTTTGTGGCGCTCAGTCTCAAGCTGCTTCCCGCGGGTATCATGGGACTCATGGTCGCGGGAATGTTCAGTGCAACCATGTCGACCCTCGGCAGCGACTACAACGTACTCTCCGGTATCCTCACCAAAGATTTTTACGGCAAGGTGGTCAATCCTGAGGCCGATGAAAAAACCCTCATCAAGTGGGGCCGCATCAATACGGCGATCATCGGATTTATCACCATTTTTTTCGCCATCGGCATCAACTACATTCGGGGAATGAATCTCTACGACATAATGAACAAAGCGATCGGAGCACTCGGTCCGGCCATGATGCTCCCGCTGCTCGGCGGCCTCTTTGTGAAGAAACTGAATGCCCGCGGTGCCATATTCGGCGTTGTGACCGGCATGTGCTCCGGCCTCGGCCTCGTTGCGCTCAACTTTGTGCTCCTCGCAGTCTACCATGACCAGCTCGCGGCGAACGAGTCGCTGTCGTACTGGTTGAAACAGGGGTATAACTCCCTGTCCATCGGCATCAATGTCACCATGACCATCATCGGCATGTGGATCGGTTCGAGATTCGGGGCGACGCCTGCCGACGAGGCGGTGCGCGTGGCAGGATTCTTCGAGAGAATGGATGTTCCCACCGGGATTTCGCCGGAGACGCGGACACCAAGCATGGTGCTCTCACCGTTCTATGCGGTGGGAATCGCAATCATGTTTCTGGGAGTGGTCCTGATTGCGCTGGGATGGTATATGAAAAGTACCGGCGATGGACGTGCATGGCTGCTCGATTCCCTTGCGGGAGGCATCATGGTGCTCGTCGGGCTGATCCTGTGGTTCAGGACAAGGAGCAGTGCCCGGAATAACCTTTCAAACGTGGAGAAACGCACAGAGAAAGGAATCTGACCGGCCTTCGCCCGGGTTCGGCAGAATAAAGACAGTATAATTTTATTCTCAGGAACAATTTCGGCGAAAAAATCTATTTTTTTCCCAAATTATTATTTATAATATAATCTTGCATATGCAGCGAATGCTGTCACTACCCGGCGCAGGCAGGTGGTGAGGCACCTTTTTATTTCACCTGCACGATGAAAGGCAGAAGCTCCATGTTCCAGAACGTACTGAAATCTCACCGCACCATACCCACCTATAGCTTTCCTCAGACGACCGCCCTTGTTTTCCTGAGAGTGCTGATTGGCTGGCATTTTCTCTATGAAGGCATTGTCAAGTTGATCAACGAGAACTGGACATCGGCGGGTTACCTGGTCGAGTCGAAGTGGATACTGTCGGATTTCTTCATGTGGATTGTGGGACATCAGATGATCCTGAGACTGATCGACTTAATGAATATCTGGGGCCTGATTGCGATCGGGCTCGGTCTCATTGTCGGCTGTCTGGCGCGGGTGGCGGGTGTGGCCGGGATACTGCTTCTGCTGCTCTACTATGTGGCAAATCCGCCGTTTATCGGCTACTCGTACTCGATGCCCTCCGAGGGAAGCTACCTGATTGTGAATAAGAACCTGATCGAAGCATGCGCACTCTTCGTTCTCGTACTGTTTCCCACGAGTTCTATCATCGGTGTCGATCGGCTGATATTTGTAAAAAAATAGGCGTACGTGTCAGGTTTCTCTCTTCACAGGTACGATAAGAGGATAGTCTCTGACCTCACCAAATGATCGTTATAGTGCTGCGCGAACAGTGAGGGTCAATCGAACAACAAAAACCAGGAGTTGTCCATGAGTACAAAAGCTCGTCTCTGGATCATGATGTTCCTCCAGTACGCCATCTGGGGCGCCTGGGGCCCGGTACTCTCCGAGTATCTCATCAACGATCTCGGTTTCAGCGGCGCCCAGGCCGGCATCATTTACAGCCTGCTGCCGCTCGCGACCATCATTTCGCCCTTTATCGGAGGGCAGCTTGCCGACAGGTACTTCTCCGGAGAGAAGGTCATCTCGATCCTCCAAATAACCGGCGGCATCCTCCTCGTCTATATCTCTCGGATCACAAACTACACGACGATGATGTGGCTCATGTTCGCCTACTGTCTTTTGTACGCACCGACACTGGCACTGACTAACTCTATCGCCTTCATCAACCTCGAGGATACCGAGAAGGACTTCGGGAAAATCCGTGTCGGCGGCTCCATCGGGTGGATTGCAGCCGGCCTGATTCTGACCGGATGGCGGATTGTGGGCCAGTCCTCGGAGATGTTCGATGTCGGCGGCGATACACTGATGCTGGCCGGTATCCTCTCCATTATCATGGGTATCCAGGCTATTACCCTTCCTCATACGCCGCCCCGGAAAGAGGGCGCGAGTCCCTGGGCATTCTTAGAAGCGATCAAGATGCTGAAAGATCCGAGTTTTCTGGTTTTCATGATCATATCCTTCGTGGTTTCCACCGAACTTATGTTCTACTACATCCTGACCGCGCCGTTCCTCGTTTCGGACAGTATCGGGATTCAGAACACGTATGTCGCCGGGGTCATGGTGATCGCCCAGGTTGCCGAAATAGTCGTCATGGCAGTGATGCTGCCGAAATACCTGCCGAAATGGGGTATTCGGAAGACCATGACAGTCGGTATAATCGCATGGCCGATCAGGTACATCATCTTCGCGATCGGGACTCCCGCTTGGCTCGTGGTCGCGTCACTTTCATTGCACGGATTCTGCTACGTGTTCTTTTTCACCGTGGCCTTCATCTATGTGGACAAGGTTGCGCCGAAAGATATCCGTCACTCCGCCCAGGGTCTTATCGCGCTCGTTGTTCTGGGCCTGGGTAACTACTTCGGAAGCCTGTTCGCCGGTTGGATCCAGACATACTTTACCGTTGACAAGGTCACAAATTGGACCGGCGTTTTCATCGTGCCCGTGGTGCTGACCACTCTCTGTGCCGTGGCATTTCTCCTGTTTTTCAAGGAAAATTCGCCGGGAGAGTCGGTTGCAAAAGCATAGGGATTACCGAATGATGGTATCCGTACCAGCACCCGGCGCTCGTCCGGTGTCAGGATAACATGAAAGGTTTACGAAGCAGGAACAGCCAACGAAAACAGGAAGGATAATCATGGCAGGAAAAAGACTGGGTGTTGGAATCATCGGCGGGGGATTTATCGGGAATTTTCACATCCGCTCGTGGGTCGGCGTCCGCAACGCTGATATTCTCGGCATCATGGACAAAAACAACGAAGCCGCCGAGACTTCCGCCGGGCTCTGCGGGAAGCTCGGGGTCGGCGATGCGAAGGTTTACGGTTCGGTGGCCGAGATGGTGGCCGACCCGGACATCGATGCGGTCTGGATATGCGCGCCGAACTTCACCCGCATCGAAATCATGGAAGAAATTGTCAAAACGCTGGAAACGGGAAAGGGACACCTGATCGGTGTTACCTGCGAGAAGCCTCTCGGCAGGAACGTGCGGGAAGCGAAGAAGATGCTCGAACTCGTCCGGAAAGTTGACCTCCTGGACGGGTACCTGGAGGATCAGCTGTTCTCGCCTTCCCTGTCACGGGGAAGAGAGATCGTCTGGGAACGCGGTGCCGCGGTGACCGGGAGACCCTACCTGGCACGTGCCGCCGAGGAGCACAGCGGGCCCCACATGCCGTGGTTCTGGGAAGGCGAACTCCAGGGGGGCGGCGTACTCAACGATATGATGTGCCATTCGATCGAGGTGGCGCGGTATCTCCTGACACCGCCCGGCGCAGCGCGCGACGTACTCACACCTGTCAAACTGTCCGCATATACCAACTGCCTGAAATGGCAGCGGCCGGAGTATGCGAAGAGCCTCGAAACCATGAGCGGCGGGAAACTCGACTATCGTAACCGGCCGGCGGAAGATTTCGCTCGCTCACTTATCGAATACCACGATGAGACGGGCAACAAGCTGGTGGTTGAATCCACGACGTCGTGGTGTTATGTCGGAGCGGGTCTGCGCCTGAGCATGGAACTGCTCGGGCCGGAGTACTCCATGAGTGTCAACTCCCTCGATACAGGGCTCAAGGTGTTTTTCAGCCGCGCTGTTGCGGGACGTACCGGTGAAGACCTGGTGGAAAAGCAGAACGCGGAGGTCGGACTCATGCCGGTAGTGAGCAACGAGGAGAGCGAATACGGCTACGAGGGAGAGAACCGTCACATGGTTCAGGCATTCCTCGACGGCAGGCGACCGGATGAAAACTTCTCCGACGGTGTCCAGGTAACCGAACTCCTCATGCTGGCGTACATGAGCGCCGAGCAGGAAAAGACGCTCAAGGTCCGCCAGGCCGAGCGGGACGCCGCCGAG